>CAZPYI010000036.1:0-17231 GCA_964590305.1 uncultured Streptococcus sp. | reverse complement strand
TACAAAGGAGAGAAAAAAATGAAAAAAATTGCAAATCTTTATTTACTATTGGTTTTCATTATTCTCTACATTCCGATTGTTTATTTGATTTTTTATTCATTTAATCAAGGAGGGGACATGAATGGTTTTACAGGCTTTACCTTGGAACATTACGGTGAACTCTTTCAAGATAGTCGCTTAATGCTTATTATGGTTCAGACTTTTTTTCTAGCTTTTTTAAGTTCACTTATTGCAACCACTATCGGAACGTTTGGTGCTATCTTCATTTATCAAGCACGCCAGAAAAATCAAAATGCCATTTTATCAATGAATAACATTCTTATGGTAGCGCCAGATGTTATGATTGGTGCCAGTTTTTTAATTCTGTTTACGCGTTTGGCAGATTTACTCGGTTTTAATTTGGGATTTATGACTGTTCTTCTGAGTCATATTGCCTTTTCAATACCAATCGTTGTTCTAATGGTTTTACCACGTCTTAAAGAGATGAATGATGATATGATTAATGCTGCTTATGATTTGGGAGCAAGTCCTTGGCAAATGCTCAAAGAAATAATGCTTCCTTACTTAACACCAGGGATTATTTCGGGATTCTTTATGGCGTTTACCTATTCCTTAGATGACTTCGCAGTGACATTTTTCGTGACAGGTAGTGGTTTTACCACTTTATCAGTCGAAATTTATTCACGTGCACGTCAGGGGATTTCTTTAGAAATTAATGCTCTATCTGCGATTGTCTTTCTTTTTAGTATTTTACTTGTGATTGGTTATTATTTTATTTCTCAAGATAGGGAGGCAAGTGATGCGTAGACTTTACTCGTTTGTCATAGGAATTATTGCTGTCATCTTAATACTATTTGGTCTTTCAATATATATGCAAAGTACTTCAAGTTCAAGTAAACAATCTGATAAATTAGTCATCTATAATTGGGGAGACTATATTGACCCAGAACTTCTTAAAAAATTTACTAAAGAGACAGGCATAGAGGTTCAGTACGAAACATTTGATTCCAATGAAGCCATGTATACGAAAATTAAGCAAGGTGGAACAACCTATGATATTGCCGTTCCCAGTGATTATATGATTGATAAGATGATAAAAGAAAATCTTCTTATCACACTGGATAAATCAAAAATCTCTGGCTTAGAAAATATCGGTGATGATTTTTTAAATCTCAGTTTTGATAAAGGGAATAAATTTTCTATTCCATATTTTTGGGGAACAGTAGGTATCGTTTATAATGATACTATGATATCAAAAGCGCCTGAACATTGGGAAGATTTATGGAATACAGACTATGCTAATGACATCATGCTTGTTGATGGTGCACGTGAGGTTTTGGGAATTGGTCTATCTACCCTTGGTTATAGCCTTAACACAAAAAATCTTGAAGAATTACAAGCTGCTGAAACAAAATTGAATGCATTGACTCCAAATATCAAGGCAATTGTTGGTGATGAGATGAAAGGGTATATGATTCAAGGCGATGCTGCTATTGGAATAACTTTTTCTGGTGAAGCGAGTGAAATGTTGGATAATAATGAAAATCTTCATTATGTCGTTCCAAGTGAAGGTTCTAATCTCTGGTTTGATAATCTAGTTATCCCAAAAACGGCGAAGCATGTTGATGAAGCTTACTCTTTTATCAATTTCATGTTAGAACCTGAAAATGCCGCACAAAATGCTGAATATATTGGTTATTCAACTCCAAATCTTGCTGCAAAAGACCTATTACCTGATGATATTAAGAATAATGAAGCTTTCTATCCTTCAGAAGACACCATTGCAAATTTAGAAGTCTATGAAAATTTAGGACAGGAATGGCTAGGTATTTATAATGACTTGTACTTGCAGTTTAAAATGTATCGGAAATAAGATGAACTCTCAGTAAAGTTGTAGTGAAATAACAAAAATCAGAGAGTCAAGCTTACCGTTTCTACCACGATTTTCAATTTCAGATTAGAAAAATATTTTAAGTTTTGAAATTCAAGAGAAATAAACTAACAAAATGGGCAGACCTCGAAAATCTAAGAAAGATTTTCGAAGTCTGCCCATCATTTTTTGCTTTTTTGAGGCTAATTAATCTGTCACAGTATCGGAAACGACAACCATTGACTTGATAGTTGTTCTATTTTGCATGTCTTCATAAGCTTGGTTAATATCTTCTAGATTATAAGTTTGTGTAAACACTCGACCAGGATTGATATCTCCATCAAGAACTGCCTTTAATAAAACTTGTTTGTCATACGTTGTCACAGAAGCAGAGCCACCTGCAATAGAAATATTTTGTGCAAATGTTGAACCAATTGGACGACCAGCGTAGTGAGGCACACCGACAAAACCAACACGTCCACCATTATGCAGAACACCAAGGGCTTGTGCAATTGCTGCTTCAGTTCCTACGCATTCAAGTGCAGCGTCCGCGCCACCGCCAAGAATTTCGCGAACTTTTGCAATTCCTTCTTCACCGCGTTCAGCAACAATCGCAGTCGCTCCAGATTGAAGTGCCATGTCTTGACGATCTTCATGACGACTCATCAAAATAATTTGAGAAGCCCCCATCATTTTTGCAGCAATAACGGCACACTGCCCGACAGCACCATCTCCTATTACGACAACTTTATCACCTTTTTCAACGTGGGCGCAACGAGCTGCGTGATAACCAGTTGGCATCACGTCTGCTAAGGTTAACAGAGATTTTATCATGCCTTCAGTATAATCTGTTGGTTGACCTGGAACTTTTACTAGCGCCCAGTTTCCGTAATGAAAGTTTACATACTCTGATTGGAAACCATTTGACCAATTTGTTCCCCCTTGATGCCGATCACAAGTGCCATCAAATCCTGAACGACAAGCAGCACATTCACCACACCCATGAGTAAACGGCAAAATCACAAAATCTCCTGGTTTGACAGTAGTAATGTCTGAACCAATTTCTTCAACGATACCTAAGGCTTCATGCCCATCATTGATAGAATGGGGTGCTTTATTATCCCCATTAGAGTAAGCCCATAAATCAGAGCCACAAACGCATGCGCGAACAATTTTAATAATGACATCGTCTGCTGCCTGTAAGGTTGGTTTTTCAACTTCTTCAATTGTTACTAGCCCGGCTTTTTCAAAAATTGTAGATTTCATTTAATTACCTCTTTCTTGTTTAGATAATGCTAGTATAACATCTGGAGTTCACTCTAGGTCAAACAAAAATAGCTCTTTTAAGCAATTTATTTTAATAGATTGATAGTGTCAGTTTATGAAACTTAATCACAGATTTAAAAAACGATATATAATGACATTTCTGTCTGGTGATTTCCAGTCTAAAATTGTACCGTAAATAAGGTATAGGAATACTCGTTACCTTTTTTAATTATCTCAAAATAGATAAATTACTATCGAAATTTTGTGATAGATTTGATAAGATATAAGCAAGTATATATATATATATATAAATTAGGGAGACCAAATGGAGAGTCATCGGAAAGAATTTCATTTTCTATCTAGCTCAATTTTGAGTTCAGTATGGAGAGGTATTCTTGTGGGAATTATATCAGGAATTGTTGTCAGTTTATTTCGTCTCTTAATTGAAAAAATATTCGAAATGGTCATTTCACTCTATCATTACTCACACAGCATTCCTAGCATTCTACTTTTAATAACGTTGGTTTATCTACTGATTATTAGGTTTATTAGTTATCTAATTATATCAGAACCTGACATTAAAGGCTCAGGGATCCCAAATGTTGAAGGGGAATTAAAAGGACTTTTAGGTAGTAATTGGTGGAGTATTCTTTGGAAAAAATTTTTAGCTGGAGTCTTAGCTATTTCTATGGGCCTCATGCTAGGACGAGAAGGTCCTAGCATTCAATTAGGAGCCATGTCTGCTAAGGGACTTGCAAAGTTTTTAAAAGCTAGTCAGATGGAAAAGCGCGTGCTGATTGCTAGTGGTGCAGCGGCGGGTTTATCTGCAGCATTCAATGCACCAATTGCTGGTCTTCTATTTGTTGTGGAAGAAGTTTATCATCATTTTTCACGATTGGTATGGATAACTTCTTTGGTTGCAAGTCTAGTTGCAAATTTTATCTCACTGAATATTTTTGGATTGACACCTGTCCTTGCAATGAAAGAAAATTTACCATTTTTACCATTAAACCATTATTGGATTTTCTTGCTTCTTGGTGTCTTTTTAGGAATCATGGGCTATGTCTATGAAAAAGTCATTTTAAATTTTGGTGTGATCTATGATTTTCTTGGAAAATGTCTTCATATTCCAAGACATTTGTATGGAATTATTGCTGTAATTCTGATACTTCCAGTGGGTTATTTCTTACCTAACTTGCTCGGTGGGGGAAATACACTTATTATTTCATTATCCACTAGTCATGTCACACTTTTAACTGTTTGCTTCTTTTTCCTTATTCGTTTTGTCTGGAGCATGTTTAGCTACGGTAGTGGTTTGCCTGGTGGAATATTTCTTCCAATTTTGACTTTGGGTGCGTTAGCTGGCCTTATTTTTGGGCTTATACTAATTAGTCTAAATATTGTCGCTGAAAATACCACCCCGTTGTTTATTGTTTTAGGGATGGCGGGATATTTTGGAGCTATTTCAAAGGCTCCTTTGACAGCAATGATTCTTGTCACTGAGATGGTTGGTGATTTGAACCAATTGATGGCGATTGGTGTGGTTACTCTGACAGCTTACATTATTATGGATTTATGTAAAGGCGAACCGATTTATGAAGCGATGCTAGCTAAGATGACTGCTAGGAAAAAAGAGAGTTCAATAGAACCTACATTGATTGAATTAATAGTTTCTGATAAAATAGCAGGGAAAAGAGTCAAGGATTTATTTCTACCAGACAATGTACTGATAACAACACAAATCCATCAAAGCAATTCTGAAGTGGTGTCTGGGAATACATTATTGAATGCAGGAGATAGCATTTTTCTTGTCGTAAACGAATCAGAAATTGGTGAAATAAGGAAACTTTTAATGTAAATTTTGTTAATGGGGTTGGATTTGATTAAAAAACTGTGAATCCCCTTTCATTTTTGGTAATATTTTGATACAATTTAGGTAAATAAAAATGGATTGTTACTGGCAAAGCAGGCAAAACCTAAATGTACTCAGTGATTGTGTCTCTAGTGATACAATTTTTTAAGGTGCGTTTAGGCTTGCTTTTTGTTTATAATTTTCCGAAGGGGTGACTAAAAAGATGAAAATTGAAAAGGTCTATAATAACAATGTTGTTCTAGTCAAGAGTGACAATGATGAAGAAATAATTATTATGGGTAAAGGACTAGGTTTTCAGAAAAAAACAGGGGATGAGGTGGAATCGTCCCAAATTGAAAAGCGTTTTATTTTGCAAAATGCAGATATTGTCGATGAGTTAACACGTGTATATGTTGATTTAAGTCCTGAAGAGACCGAAGTCGTTTTGGAGATTATCGAACATGGTCAAAAAATATTAAAAACTAATTTTGATATTGCACTCTATATCTCTTTGGCTGATCACTTACATTATACTTATCAACGTATTGCTGATAATGTTGTATTACAAAACCCATTAACTTGGGAAATCCGTAAATTTTTCCCAGAAGAGTTTCAAGTTGGGAGAGATGCGCTAAAAATAGTTTTTGAGAAAATGAGTCTTATTCTTCCTGATGATGAGGTTGCGTCTATTGCATTACATTTTGTCAATGCTCAAAAAGATTCAGGTATCATTAAAAAGAATTATCAGGTTTCTCGGATAGTAACTGATATTATTGGAATTGTTCGTCTTTTCTATGGAAAAGTGGTGGATGAAGATTCTGTTAGTTACAACCGTTTTGTAACACATATCCAATACTTTGCTCAGCGGGTTATTAATGGCGTTGTACAGGGGACAAATGACAGTTTTTTGTATGAACAAGTCAAACTTAATTACCCAGAAGCTTTTTCCTGTTCAGAAAAAATAAAAAACTTTATTGAAACAAGTTACGATTTTACAATGAGTAATGATGAGCAGGTCTATATTACTATCCATATTCAACGTTTGGAAACAAACAAATAAGTTTTGTTTGTTTCCAAACAATGTTTTTTAAAAAAGCGCTTGCATTTTTTTTGGAAGTTTGTTAGTATATAAACATAAGGATTGTTACTGGTTCGCAGGCAAAACCTAAATGAATACGAAGTTGTGTGGGACTCTTAAGTGAGCTTCTATGCTGTTTGGTATTTGTTTAGGTTTTTTGTTTGCAATAACCGTAAAAAGAAAGGAGCCATAGGATGGCTAAAAAAGATTATTCTGAGTTGGCAAAAGACATTGTCGCTCACGTTGGTGGCAAAGAAAATGTCAGTAGCGTTCGTCATTGTATCACTCGCTTACGTTTCGTGCTAAAAGATGTTTCAAAAGCAGATACAGATTACTTAAAACAACGCGATGGTGTTGTTACTGTTGTAGAAGCAGGTGGTCAGTATCAAGTCGTTATTGGAAATCATGTTCCTGATGTGTTTGCTGCAGTACTTGATCAAGGTGTCTCAGGAATAGGTGGCGCTTCAGCCACAGAAGAGGAGGAAGCACCAAAAGGAAATTTATTTGACCGTTTTGTTGACTTACTTTCTGGTATTTTCCAACCAGTTCTTGGAGCTCTTACCGCAGTTGGTATTATAAAAGGTGTTATTGCTATCTTATCAGCAACACTTGGTTGGAGTTCAGCAACAAATTCAATTTATGCTATTTTAGAAGCTGCTGGTGATGGTTTCTTCCAATTTCTACCACTTATTCTAGCTGTAACTGCTGCTCGTAAATTCAAGATGAATGAGTTTACAGCCCTCGCAATTGGTGCAGGACTTGTATACCCATCATTACCATCAACACTTCAAGTATTATCTGAAGGTAATTTGAATCATGTCTTTGGTATCCCATTTGAATTACCAACTGCAGGAAGCTATCTTTCAACAGTAATGCCAATTATCTTAGCGATTTTTGTAGCATCACTTATTGAAAAGTACATGACTAAAATTACGCCTGACGTGGTTAAACTGTTTATTGTACCTTTTGTAACTGTTATTGTAACTGTACCACTTACTTTCTTAGTTGTAGGTCCAATTGCAAACTTAGCTTCTGATCTTCTTTCAGCAGGACTTTCTTCAATATTAGGTGTCAGTCCAATTTTATACGGACTTATCCTTGGTGTGCTCTGGCAAGTTCTCGTTATGTTTGGTCTCCACTGGGCAGTTATTCCTCTCGCAATTGAAGCAATCGCAACTGTTGGTTTTACTCCAATTTTGGTACCAGCCGCACTTCCAAACTTTACACAAACTGGTGTTTTATTAGCAATCATGCTAAAAACAAAAGAAGAAAAAGTTAAACAAATTGCAATGCCAGCAATTCTTTCGTCAGTATTTGGCGTTACAGAGCCAGCAATCTACGGTGTAACACTTCCTATGAAAACACCATTCTATATCTCATGTGGTGTTTCTGGTATCATCGGCGCAATCGTTGGTTTCTTCAATCTCCAAACTTATACAATGGGAGCGCTCGGTATCTTCCAATATCCTAGTTTTGTAATCCCAGCAGAGTTTCTTGCTGATAGTGGCTTCAGTAGTGCGATGACTCCAATGTGGATTCTAATTGGTTTGACTTTAGTTGCTACAGCCCTTGCTTTTGCAATTCAAATGGTTGTCCCTGTCCCTTACCTCTTTGGAGGTCCAAAAACTGTTTCAGCTGATGAAAAAACAGTGGAAGAAGCACCAGTTGTTAATTTAAAAGAAATCAAACAAGAAATTTTCGCTAGTCCATTAAAAGGTAAGGTCGTTAAACTTGAAAATGTTCCAGATGAAGTGTTTGCTTCAGGAGCTATGGGTAAAGGTATTGCTATTGAACCAAGTCAAGGTGTTGTAGTAGCACCTGCAGATGCAGAAGTGACGCTTGTCTTCCCGACAGGACATGCTATAGGTATGCGCACTGAAAGCGGAGCTGAGCTACTCATCCATGTAGGTATGGATACAGTATCACTTGAAGGTAAAGGATTTAAAACATTTGTTGCTGCTGGAGATAAAGTTAAAGCAGGCCAAAAGCTACTTGAGTTCGATATAAAAACTATTCAAGATGCAAAATTACCAATTATTACACCTATCATTGTAACCAACTCTGTAGACTATGACGATGTCTTAACAACACAAGAAGCAAGTGTTGTTACTGGTGACTATCTGATGACAACAGTAAAATAAATCAATAAAGTGAAGATTAGGTTTTAAATGCTAGTTTATAGAGGGTTTAAACTTTTTTGAAACAGTTTAAATGAAATAAATATGAGTATTTTAATTTTATAATTGAAACAAAACAGACTAAACAATTGGTTTAGTCTGTTTTGTTTTTCTGTAAAGATAAAGAAATTATCTGTTTTTGATTGATAATATCGGGGAAAATGACATAAATGCTAAAAAGATATAAAATAATTATTTTAAAGTGTATACATCATGAATAAATATATACAGATAGAGAAAAAAGATAGATTATTATTTGTATAAAATAAGTTATAATTATTTATATTAAATTATAAAAAGACATAAATTTTATTTAAAACTAATATAAAAGGAAATCCAGCTAATATAGTAAGCGAAAACAAGGCAAAAAATTATCAAAATTAATTAATTATTTAACTGAAATTATAATATGAAAAACTTTTGAAAAGCGCTTGCAATTTCATGGACAGTCTGTTAACATAAATCCGTGATTATTATAACTGGTTGATTAGTCATGCTTGAGAAAATATGAAATTATTTAAAACTATTTTTTTAAAAACGTTGGTTTTGAATTATTTGATATGTATCAAGGTTTTTTTCTTACACAAAACCAGAAAGGAAAGGAGCCTTAAATGGCAAAAAAAGATTATACTGACTTAGCCAACGATATTGTTGAGCACGTTGGTGGAAAAGAGAATATTGGAAAGTTAGTGCACTGCGTGACACGTCTTCGTTTCTCATTGAAAGATGAAAGTAAAGCAGATGACGACTATCTCAAGCAACGTGATGGGGTTGTAACTGTTGTTAAAGCTGGTGGTCAATATCAAGTTGTCATTGGAAATCATGTACCCGATGTTTATGATGCGGTCATAAAAGTAGCGGGAATTGCAGGTGAAGGTGGAATTGATTTGGATGAAGATAATCTTCCACAAGGAAATCTGCTTGATCGCTTCATTGCGCTAGTTTCTGGTCTTTTCCAACCAATGCTTGGTGTACTTTCTGCAGCAGGTATGATTAAAGGTCTAGTCGCTATTTTAGCAGCAGTTGGTGTTCAACCAACAGATGGCTTATATGTCATCATGAATGCTGTTGGTGATGGATTTTTCCAATTTTTACCATTAATTCTTGCGATTACAGCTGCTAAACGTTTTAAAATGGACCAATTCACAGCATTGGCTCTTGGATTTGCATTAGTATATCCAAACATTGCAACAAGTTTCGCAGATGGTGGTGTAACTTTCTTAGGTATTCCTGTAATCTTTCCTGCATCAGGATATTTACAAACAGTATTGCCAATTATTCTAACAGTTTTTGTGGGTTCTAAGATTGAACATTTCTTCAAGCAAGTTATCCCTGACGTTGTTAAAGTCTTTATCGTTCCATTTTTAACATTACTGATTACTGTACCTTTGGCTTTCTTAGCTATCGGTCCAGTTATGAACTGGGCAAGTAGTTTAGTTGGTCTTGTCTTTACAAGCATTTACGGCTTTAGTCCAATTATCTATGGTTTAGTACTTGGTGCTTCATGGCAAGTTTTAGTAATGTTTGGTCTTCACTGGGGACTTGTACCGTTGGCAATTTTAGAACTTAGCCAAAATCCTTCAGGTATCCTATTGGTGTCAACTATTGCTATCTGTTTTGCACAAGCAGGATCTCTTCTAAATATTATGTTTAGAACTAAAGAAGAAAAAGTTCGTGAATTAACTATCCCAGCATTTATTTCTTCTTTATTTGGAGTAACTGAACCAGCTATTTATGGTATCACACTCCCAATGCGTGCTCCATTTATTGCAACCTGTGTTGCAGGTGCTGTTCAAGGTGCTTTCTTAGGTTGGCTGGATGTAAGGATGTATGTCATGGGGGGAATGGGATTCTTTGCTATTCCATCATTTATCAATAGTGAAAATTCAAGTAATATCGTTTATTTCCTAATTGCTATTGCAATGGCCTTTGTATTAGGATTTGTATTTACTCAATTTGTTAAAATTCCTTACCGCTATGGAGGTCCACAATCCGTTTCTGCAGATGAAAAAACTGTAGAAGAAGATGTATCAGCTACAACACAAGAAGCTAAACAAGAAAAACTTGTTAGTCCTTTAAATGGTGATGTTGTTAAACTTGAAGATGTTCCAGATGAAGTGTTTGCTTCAGGAGCTATGGGTAAAGGTATTGCGATCAACCCTTCTGAGGGTGTCATTCTTGCACCTGCTGATGCAGAAGTTACTCTTGTTTTCCCAACAGGTCACGCTATTGGGTTACGCACAAATAATGGTGCAGAAATTCTTATCCATGTCGGTATGGACACTGTTTCACTTGAAGGTAAAGGATTTAAAACTTTCGTTACTGCTGGTGATAAAGTTAAAACTGGTCAAAAATTGCTTGAATTTGATATTAAAACAATTCAAGATGCTGGTTTACCAATTATCACACCAATTATTGTAACAAATACACCAGATTTTGATGATGTTCTAACAACAGATAAAACCAGTGTAGTTACTGGTGACCTTCTTTTGGAAACAGTAAAATAAAATGAATGGAGTACCTAATTTTAATTTAGATATTTCATTTTAATGTGATATGTAAGCGATTTCTAAAAATTGTATTAGGTTGAAGGGGATTAAGAAAAGAAAATAGGAGTAAGTTAAATGAAATGGAAGACATTGATAGGGATTGGCTTAGCTGGACTTGCAAGTTTAGCTTTTGTAGCGTGCACTTCAAAAGATACTAATAAAGCAAGTGAGTCTCAGAATACTTCAAACTCGGTATCCACAAAAAAATACCGTACTGTCATTACAACTGATGGTGAAGTCGATGATATGAACTCGATGATTCGTTATCTTTATTATGCCAATGAAATGGACTTGGAAGGGATTGTCTTGACAAGCTCTACCTACCATTATGCAGGTGATGCTGAGAGTGGTATTGATGCTTTTCGTTGGACAGGCACAGACTGGCTTTATAATATGATTGATGCTTATGGAGAAATTCAACCAAATCTTGCAAAACATGCAGACGGTTATCCAACTGCTGATGAACTTCGTGCTGTGACAAAAATTGGTAATATTACTGATGTTGGTGAGATGGAAAAAGTAACTGAAGGTTCTGAGTTCCTTGAATCAATATTCCTTGATGATAATGACGAGCCTCTTTATGTGCAAACTTGGGGAGGTACAAACACAACAGCTAGAGCATTAAAATCTATTGAGGAAGAATACAAAGGCACAGATGATTGGGAAAATATTCAGCAAAAAATTTATGACAAATTGGTACTTTATATTATTCTTGATCAAGACGATAGTTATAGCAATTATATTGCTAAGTCATGGCCAAAGCTACAAATTATTAATGATCGATCAAATTTTTGGTATTTTGCTTATTTATGGCAGTCAAATGATGAGGTATTGACTAAGACTCTCCAAGCAGATTGGCAGAAAGAGAATATTCTAGATGACAAAGGTCCACTTCTTGATCTATATGCTTCAATGGGGGATGGCAACCTAATTAATGGTGAACTAGATGAAGAACAACGTGGCTCAAGCGACTATCTTGCAAATAATCCAAATTACAATCAGTATGATTTTATATCCGAAGGGGATTCACCGTCTTATTTCTATCTTCTTCAGAATGGTTTAAACAGTGTAACACATCCTGAGTATGGGGGATGGGGAGGTCGTTTTGGTAAAACGGGCGATAATCTTTACCAAAATACACAATTAGACTACAATCCTTACACGAAACAATTTGAATCACAATATACATTAACGCGATGGATTACTGATATCAATAATGATTTTGCAGCACGTGCCGACTGGGGTGTTGCTGATAAATATGATGATGCCAATCATGCTCCAGAAGTAAGTGTTAAGGAAGGAATAACTTTGACTGCAAAAGTAGGGGAAAAAGTGACCCTAACAGCGGAAGCAAGTGATCCGGATGATGATAAATTGACTTATAAGTGGTGGCATTATTTCGAAGCCGACACTTACCAAGAATATAAAGGAACAACGGAGCCAACTGAAGTTACTACTGATGGTTTTCAACTAGGATGGGTTAGAAAACTTGATAAGGGCGAGGTTGTCGATCCAGTAGAATTGAAAGATTCAGATACTGATAAAATGTTCTTTACAATTCCAGATGATGCTAAATCAGGGGACAGTTTCCATATTGTCATTGAAGTTACTGATGATGGAGCGCATACGTTAAAAGCCTATCAGCGTGTTATTGTAACGGTTGATTAGTAATTGTTAAAAATCGACAATTTAAAACCGTTTAAAAGAATTGTTAGAAAATAAGCAGGGATTTGAGGCGAATTATTTAGTGTAGCATAAAAAAATAAATTGATAAAAAAAGAGGCAAAGTATTACTTTGCCTCTTTTGATATGATGATAGTAACTTTTTATATATCAACTATCTTTCCGATTATTGAATTGTTTCCGATACTGGCTTGGGGTTGCTTGGTAATAACGTTTAAATTGTCGGTTAAAGTTAGACAGATTATTAAAACCTATTGTTGTAGCAATTTCTAATATTGGGCTGCTACTGTTGATTAGATAATCACAGGCTTTATTGAGACGGACTTGAATGACGAATTCTGTACAGGATGTCCCTGTATGCTGTTTGAAAACAGACATAAAATGAGTTTTACTATATCCTAGAAAGTTAGCCAGAAAGTCAATGGACAAATTCTGCTGATAATTATTATTGATGTAGTCAATGAGGTCACGTAATCGTTCATTTTTACGATAAGAGTCATCAGTATTTTTTTTCAAGACATAACGATTAAAATAAAGAAGATAGAGAAATTCATTCAATTTTGATTTTAAAAGGAGCTCAAAATAGCGCCCTTCATTCTTTGATAATTCAAAGATAGAAAATAAACATTCCTTAATTTCTTCATATCCATCCATAGCTGGCTGAATTCGTGTTACAAATTTATAATTACTTGCTTGTAGAGGTTGTAAGTAGTTTAAACTCACCTGATCTATGATAGAGTTACCAATCATTTCTAGATGAAAACTGAAAGTATCAGTAACATGATTTTGATTTTCTAAAGGGTGAATGGAGTGCATCCCATTGGGACGAATGAGGATAATGTCACCAACTTTGCTGTTAAAAAAATCATAATCAATATGATATCGCGCAGATCCTTCATAAATAAAGTTAACTTCAAGTTCAGGATGCCAGTGAAATAAGACGTCTGGTCTTCCATTTTCTACAACAGTATTATAATATTCGTAGGGGAGAAGGTGTTTTTTATCTTCTGAGTGGTGATTAAGGGTATTATTAGATTTTTTCATGTGCAATCCTTTCAGTTTTCATAGGATAGTATTATTTTAGCAAAAAAAATATTTTTTTCAAAAAATAGGTATATTTAACAAACCCTTTTGTTTTTATATCATTTCATAGAATAGTACCATAATTTAGAAGTATAATAGCAGTTTCTTTTAGGATAATAGATTACAATGAAAGAAGAAATTAGAGAGGTGCAAGTACTTATGACAAATTCTATTTTTCCAGAAAATTTTCTCTGGGGCGGTGCAACTGCAGCAAATCAGTTCGAAGGAGCTTATAATGTTGATGGCAAAGGCTTGTCTGTGCAAGATGTAACGCCACAAGGTGGTGTCCCTGCAAAAGCTGGTGACTCTGATCCCTTGATTACGGAAGCACCTACAGAAGACAATTTAAAATTGGTGGGTATTGATTTTTATAATCGTTATAAAGAAGATATTGCGCTTTTTGCGGAAATGGGTTTTAAAGTTTTCCGTATGTCTATTGCTTGGACGCGTATTTTTCCAAAAGGAGATGAATTAGAGCCAAACGAAGCTGGACTTCAGTTCTATGATGACGTTTTTGATGAATTGGCAAAATATGGTATTGAGCCTTTAGTGACTCTCTCTCATTATGAAACACCTTTACATTTGGCTCGCGAATATAATGGTTGGGCGAACCGAGACTTGATTACTTTCTACGAACGCTACGTTCGTACTGTTTTCACACGTTATAAAGATAAAGTCAAATACTGGTTGACTTTTAATGAGGTTAATTCAGTTCTGCATGCACCTTTTATGTCTGGTGGTATTGCAACACCTTCGGATGAGTTGTCTAAACAAGACCTTTATCAAGCTGTTCATCATGAATTAGTTGCCTCTGCTTTAGCAACGAAAGTTGGTCATGAAATTAATCCAGACTTCAAGATTGGCTGTATGGTTCTTGCTATGCCAGCTTATGGCTATACATGTGACCCACTTGATCAATTAGCAGCGCATGAATTTGAAAATCAAAATTATCTTTTTTCTGATATTCATGTACGTGGTAAATATCCTAATTATGTTAAGCGCTATTTCAAAGAAAATAATATTGAGATTCAGTTTGCTGATGGTGACGCAGAAATGCTTGAAAATACAGTTGACTTCATTTCATTTTCTTACTATATGAGTGTGGCTCAAGCACATAATCCGGAAGCATATGAAGTTGGTCGTGGAAATATTATGGGTGGGATTCAAAATCCTTACCTCGAATCTTCCGAATGGGGTTGGCAGATTGACCCGGTTGGTTTGCGACTTGTTCTTAACGATTTTTATGATCGCTATCAATTACCACTTTTCATCGTTGAAAATGGTTTAGGTGCTAAAGATGTGCTTGTTGACGGTGCAAACGGACCAACAGTTGAAGATGATTATCGTATTGATTACCTTCAAAAACATTTGGTACAAGTTGGTGAAGCTCTTAAAGATGGGGTTGACCTTATGGGTTACACTACGTGGGGTCCAATCGATCTTGTATCTGCTTCAACAGCTGAGCTAAGTAAACGATATGGCTTTATTTATGTAGACCGCAATGATGATGGTGAAGGTTCGTTGACTCGCTATAAGAAAAAATCTTTTAATTGGTATAAGGAAGTTATCACTACAAATGGTGAAGCACTTTATAAATAATGTTATAGACTCCGTAGAACAACACAATCTCCTTTGTTTCTATGGAGTTTTTATTTTGTAAACTATTACCTTTTCTGCGACATTGTTTAGAATGCTGTTTGTTTGAAGAGCATTTTATTTGTAAAAAGATTAGGTTACATTTTCAGGAAATTATAGCGATGCTTGTTAATGTCTGATTTTTTAGAGTAAAAGTAGTAGAATAGAAAATGATAGTACTATAAAAAATAACAGATTAGTCAACTTGCTCTTTTAAAAATTAGGAGGAATTATTATGGATGAATTGAAGAAAGTTTTGTTAGCTGGAATTGGTTTGACTTCAATGACATTAGAAAAAGCAGATGAATTTGTCAAAGAAATGATACAAAAAGGCCGAATCACTGTTGAAGAAGGAAAGGAACTTCAATCTGAACTTAAACGTAAAGGGAAATCAGAAGCTGAAGAAATTATAAAAAAAGCCGATAGTAAAACACAACATGTTCAATATGCAACCAAAGAAGATGTGACACGTCTAGAAGAAAAACTGGATACTCTATTGAAACAATCCATTTCAAAAGAATAGTATAAGGGAAGTGCAATGGCAAATAAGCGTTTAAGAGAAATTGTCGGTGTCTTTAGTTCCCTTGGTATAACAACGCTTAAAGAAAAAAACAAACTTATAGAGGACAAAACCACTCCTATTAAACTTCGAATGGCTTTTGAAAAATTAGGTCCTAGTTTTGTTAAAATTGGGCAAATACTATCCACCAGAAGTGATTTATTGCCAGAACCTTATGTTAAGGAATTGAGTAAACTGCAAAGTAAAGTTCCTCCGATATCTAAAGATATTGTAATGACAGCAATCCAGAATGAATTACCAAAACCTATCGATGGTATTTTCTTATCAGTTTCGGAAGAACCCTTAGCAAGTGGCTCTGTTGCTCAAACGCATTTGGCTAAGTTATTAGATGGACGAGAAGTTGTCATAAAAATACAACGTCCTCACCTGGCAGAAATTGTTGAGGAAGATTTAAATCTTTTGATTCGTCTGTCTCGCAGAATTCCTCGTAAATTCATTCCCATGGTTAACATTACTGATGTTTTATATCAATTAAAAGACAGTCTCACCGTTGAAATTGATTTTCGGAATGAAGCTAAAGCTATGATTGACTTTGCAGATATAAATCAATCTGTAAGGTGTATTGCTGTACCTGAGGTTTTTGAAGAATTTACAACACAGCATATGGTGGTTGAAGAATACATTTCTGGAATTCCTATTAATCATTACGAAGACCTGATACATGCGGGCTATGATCTTGAGGATATTGGAAAGAAATTGATGCTTAGTTTTATAAAGCAAGTTTTCAAAGATGGTTATTTTCATGGAGATCCACACCCTGGAAATCTTCTTATTAAAGATGGAAAAATTTATTTTATTGATTTTGGCATCATGGGGAAACTGGAAGATGCAATGCGAGCAGGACTAAATGATATACTTTATAGTTTTACTGCTCAAGATGTAGATGGTATGACTCAAGGGATTTTGTCCATAACTAGTTTTGATTCTTCTATTAATAAAGCTGAGTTAAGCAAAGATGTTGATCATATGTTATTAAAATATTCTAGTTTAGATTTGGGTGATATGTCTATAACTAACTTATTGGACGATTTGATTCAGGTTTTTGTTAAAAATCGATTGAAAGCTCCTCCTCAAATTACTGTTTTAGAAAAGGCAGCACTTCAGATTGAAGGTGTTTTTAGAGAGATGGCTCCAAGTATTGACTTGATGACTTTAGCCAAGAACTACTTTATTGAGAGTATGGGACCAGATATGCTAAAACAAGCTCTTAATAAAGAAACATTTCTTATTGAACTTTTTTATCTTTTGAAAAATGGGAAAAATGTTCCTCGGAAACTTAATCAGCTTCTTGAGCAAATCTTGAACGGTCGTATCTTAATCAATCATGATATTTATGAGTATAATAGTCGTATTAAAACGATTAATAGTATTGCGAATCGTTTTGTACTAAGTATTCTTTTTATGTCCTTGCTGGTTGCAGGTGCCTTGTTGTCTATGAATACTGAGATGACTAATTTT
>CAZPYI010000035.1:880-17448 GCA_964590305.1 uncultured Streptococcus sp. | reverse complement strand
AATTATTTATCAAATTATTATTTCACTCCAGATTTGCTGGTCTATTGGTATATAAAGAAGGAGAATCATTGGTTTTATCTACGGTGTGACCAAAGAACAATGATTTAGAAATGAATTTTTTATTTATGAAATGAGCATACTCAAAAAGTGGCAAAATAGAGGTGTAGGTAAAGCATTGTTAAATCAGTTGATTGATGAATTAAAGGCAAAGCAAGTTAATCATCTAGCACTTTTAACTAACCGAGGAATCCTTGCTGAAGCATCTTATTAAAAGAGTGACTTTAAAGAAATTAGTCGTTTAGTCTTCCATGCTAAAGAAATCTGATAGGACAAGGCTGCCTTTAAAAAAGAACATCTATAAAAGATAATTGTCGGATTTTATGATTGACATTTGTAGACGGTAAGGCTATAATATAAATATAAGGAGAAAAAAATGCCTATTTCAAAAGCCGAATGGGAAATCATGCGAGTTGTTTGGACTAAAGGAGAAACAACCAGTACAGAAATTTTGAATATATTAAGCCAAAAAACAGAATGGACATCGTCTACAGTTAAGACTTTACTAAAGCGACTAGTTGATAAAGGTTACTTAAACACAGAGAAAATTGGAAAGAAATTTGTTTACTCTGCTCTAATAAATGAAGAAAATACCATAAATAATGAAGTGGACGAACTCTTTGAAAAGTTTTGTCAGCGAAAACATTTAGCAATCTTGGAACATCTGATTGAGACGGTCCCGATGACATGTGATGATATTACCAAACTTCAAGACTTACTTAATGATAAACAAAGAAAAACAGTGGTAGAGGTCGTTTGTAATTGCACACCTGGACAATGTCATTGTAAGGAAAATTTGGAGGTAACCCCATGAGAGAAGAAGTCTTTCTCATTGATGGTATGACTTGTGCTACTTGTGCCATAACTGTTGAAAATGCTGTCAAAAAATTAAAAAGTGTTGATTCTGCTATCGTCAATTTAACAACAGAAAAGATGACAGTTGACTACAATCCTGAAGAACTAGCCATTGAAGACATTGAGGCTGCTGTAGTTAACAGTGGTTATGGTGCAACTATATTTGATCCAAAAACTGCGGAAAGTCAAGCGGAACGACAAGATAAAGCAACCACTAATATATGGAAAAAATTTGTCTGGTCGGCTATCTTTTCATTGCCTGTTCTTTATATAGCAATGGGAAGTATGGTTGGTCTCTGGATACCAAGGATTATCGATCCAATGATGCATCCGCTGGCATTCGCCTTAGTTCAAGTTGTTTTAACACTGCCAGTCATGTATTTTGGTCGTCACTTTTACACAGGTGGTTTTCGTTCTCTCCTAAAATGGCACCCTAACATGGATTCATTAGTAGCTCTGGCTACTTCAGCAGCCTTTATCTATGGGATCTATGCCATTTATCATATTGCTAATGGAGAGACACATTACATTCATGAACTCTATTTTGAATCTGTAGCAGTTATCTTAACTCTGATAACTCTTGGTAAATATTTTGAGACCTTATCAAAAGGGCGTACATCAGATGCTATTCAAAAATTGATGAAATTGTCTGCAAAAAAAGCAACAGTTATTCGAGATGGTATTGAAGTTTCGCTCCCAATTGAAGAAGTTGTAATTGGTGACTTGATTGTCGTAAAACCAGGGGAAAAAATACCTGTAGATGGCAATGTTGTTTCTGGGAATTCAGCTATCGATGAGTCCATGCTGACAGGTGAAAGCATTCCTGTAGAAAAAGTAGCACATGACAAGGTTTATGGTGCTTCTATCAATGGACAAGGATCTATTGTAATGAAAGCTGAAAAAGTTGGGGATGAGACCTTATTAGCACAGATTATTAAATTGGTTGAAGATGCTCAACAAACTAAGGCGCCTATTGCTAAGATCGCGGACCGTGTCTCTGCTGTTTTCGTACCAACTGTAATTGTTATTGCATTAGTAACAGGATTTTTCTGGTTTGTCATCATGGGTGAAAGCTTTGTTTTTGCCTTACAAGTTGCTATTGCAGTATTAATCATTGCCTGTCCATGTGCGCTTGGTCTTGCGACTCCAACGGCTATTATGGTTGGAACGGGTCGTGCAGCTGAAAACGGTATCCTTTATAAACGAGGAGATACTCTGGAAAATGCCCATCACATTGATACTATCGTTTTTGATAAAACAGGAACAATTACTCAAGGAAAACCAGAAGTTGTTGACATTTTTGCTTTTAATCTGGATAAGAATGAACTCCTTGCTCAAGTGGCCTCTATAGAAAAATTATCAGAACACCCACTTAGTCAGGCAATTGTTGAAAAAGCAGCAAAAGATAAATTAGAATTAGTTGACATTTCCAATTTCATGTCACTGACAGGATATGGTTTACAAGCAGATATTGATTCACAAACTCTCTACATTGGCAATCATAAATTAATGATGGACCATCAAATTGATTTGCAAGAAGCACAAGATATGGTACATAAGGCTACTGAACAAGGTCAAACCCCCATCTATGTTGCGCGTGAACAGCACTTAATTGGACTTATTACAGTTGCTGATACTGTAAAAGAAGATAGTAAGCCAACAGTCGCTAAATTACAAAAAATGGGAATTGATGTTGTCATGTTAACAGGAGACAATACTAAAACTGCAAATGCCATTGCAAAACAAGTAGGTATTACAAGAGTTATTAGCGATGTTTTACCAGACCAAAAATCAAAAGCAATACAAGAGTTGCAAAGTCAAGGAAAACTAGTCGCTATGGTTGGAGATGGTATTAATGATGCGCCAGCTTTAGCGACAGCGGATGTGGGTATTGCTATTAGTTCTGGAAAAGATATCGCCATAGAGTCTGCTGATATTATTTTGATGAGACCGGAAATTTCAGATGTTATCAAAAGTTTGACAATTAGTCGACTGACAATTAAAATTATAAAGGAAAACTTATTTTGGGCTTTCATTTATAATGTGCTTGCGATTCCAGTGGCAATGGGAGTTCTCCATCTCTTTGGTGGACCTCTTCTTAATCCCATGATTGCAGGTTTGGCAATGGGATTCAGTTCAGTTTCAGTTGTCCTGAATGCCTTGCGATTAAAAGCCATATCACTTGACAGCTAAGTGACATATCACCGTGTAAAAATTAATGGTTGAAATCAACTGCAATTTTAGATAAACAAAAAGGAGTGTATCATGGAAAAAACTTATGAAATAACTGGGATGAAATGTGATGGTTGTGTCAAAACAGTCACAGAAAAACTTTCCGATGTGCGTGGTGTTGAAAATGTAACAGTAGACCTTGAGAAGAAACAAGCTAGAGTGACTGGAAAACCTTTTAAATTATCACTAAAACGTGCATTGAGCGGTACAAAATTTGCACTTGGTAAAGAACTTTAAGACTAAAACAGGATTGTAATTTTTTAAATTATATGGCTAACTAGCTATACAAAAACTAGAAGAAATTTATGCTTCCCAATACTTGAATACTAATTCGAGGTTTTGGGTACAAGTTATAAAACTTCTAGTTTTTTTAATTGCAAGTATGGTACACTAATAGAGTGAAATTTTAAAGACTAAGTTTGTTCTCTTGTCCAGGTATTTGTGATTGAAAAATTGAGAGAGATAGGATGATATAGTATGTTAATTTCACACTATTTCAAAAAGTAACTTTTATCTGAAATAAAACGGTTATTGCGCGTGCTTAGTAGCAAGTAGATTGTACTAGGTCTAAGTGAAAGGTTAAAAGGAAATGATTAAATTAGTTGCAATTGATATGGATGGTACTTTGTTAGATTCTAATAAAAAAATTCCCCGTGAGAATATAGAAGCTATTCAAAAAGTTGCTCGTACAGGAGTTAAAATTGTTTTGTGCACAGGACGTCCAAAATCTGGTATTATCCCTTATTTTGAACAGTTAGGTTTGACTGATGAAGAATACATTATCATGAATAATGGTTGTACCGTCTACAATACAAAATCATGGCAATTATTGGATTATGCTCAGATAAGCAATAAGGAGCTGGATGCTCTGAATCAATCAATAGAAACTCACTCTCAAGTTTTTTTGACTTTGACAAGTGAAGAATCCTATTACGTTGTGGGAAATCAGGTGCCTGATTTAGTGGAATATGATGCTGGTTTAGTATTTGATACTGCTAAGGCAATTAGTCTCTCTGATTTGAAATTAAACTCAGAAATTATTTTCCAAGCTATGTTTATGGCCGAGTCAAATTATCTTGATTCTTATCAAAAAGATCAAGAAAGGATTTTGGGAGAAAAATTTAGTGTCGTGAGAAGTCAATCTTATATTTTTGAAGCCATGCCAAAGGGTAATACTAAAGCAACAGCTTTGAGGAAACTTTCGGAGAAATTAGGCTACTCTTTTGATGAAGTTATGGCGATTGGAGATGCAGCGAACGACCTTGAAATGCTTAAGTTTTCTGGATTGAGTGTTGCAATGGGAAATGCCAGTGATGAGATTAAGTCACACTGTCAGTATGTCACTGATACTAATGATCAAGCGGGTGTTGCCAAGGCAATTTATGATTATATTTTATAAGAATTTTTCCTCTTAATTAATGAGTTTTTTGAAGAATCTTGGCTGAGGAAATTATTATTCTGAGACTTTAAGGTTTTTAGATATTTAATGATTTTTTTATCTGACGTTTTTAATAGCTTAAATGAATTTATTAATGGTATAATTTAGGAAAGCGCATTTAACTAGTTAAATTCATATAAATAAGAGAATGAGGAGATATAAGATGAGCTGGAAAATCGTTGCTGACTCGAGTTGTGATTTCAAACAATTGGATACATTGACAAAGCAAACACATTTTCAAATTGTGCCCTTATCAATACAAGTTGGAAATGAAATTTTTACTGATGATGAGGGTTTAAATATTGAAGATATGATGGAAACCATGTATGCTTCAACAACTCCATCGAAATCAAGCTGTCCAAGTCCAGACGCTTTTTTACAAGCATATAAGGGGGCTGACAATGTTATTGCAATCACAATAACAAGTGCACTTTCAGGAAGTTATAACAGTGCGCAGTTGGCTAAAAAAATACTTCTAGAAGAAAACTCTAATGTAAATATCCATGTTATTGACTCACTTTCGGCTGGAGGAGAAGTTGATTTAATTGTTTTAGAATTAAACCGACTAATAAGCAAGGGCTTGTCTTTTGAGGAAGTTGTTAAAAAAATTACTGCCTATCAGAAACAAACAAAACTTTTGTTTGTTTTAGCCAAAGTTGATAATCTTGTAAAAAATGGTAGACTCAGCAAGCTTGTTGGACGAGTTGTAGGATTTCTTAATATACGAATGGTTGGAAAAGCAAGTTAAAAAGGTGAATTGGAGTTACTTCAAAAAGCACGGGGGCAAAAGCGGGCAATTCATGCCAGTCTTGAAGAAATGCTAAAAGAAGGCTATCAAGGTGGACAAGTTTTAATTTCACATGTTAAAAATGAGAAATATTGCCATCAAATGTCTGAAAAAATCAAAGAGAAATTTCCAAGTGCTACGATTCTTTTCCAAGAAGCATCTGGTTTGTGCAGTTTTTATGCTGAAAAGGGTGGGATATTGCTTAGCCATGAAGTTCATTAATAACAACTCAGAGAAGTGGTATATTTCTCTGATTTTTTATTTTTATGGCATTAGTAAATAATAAGAATATTTTTTTCTAAGTTATCTGAGTACTAATTAAAATATCGACAAAGATGAGTACCTTTTGATGTTTGCAATATTTTAGTAGCTAGAATAATAATATCAGTGGGATTAGATTGAAATAGAATGTTATATTTTCATCGTTTGTTTTGTTTGTAGCGTAGTAGAAATAAAAACAATCTACAATTTCACTAATAATGGAATTTATAATTTGAGGTAATAATAACAGGAACAAAGCCAGTGAATGGCTATAGAGAATAGATATTCACTGCTTTTTTGGTATATACCATTTACATATATTATATTAAAGAGTATAATAAAGATGATAAGAAAGGGAGGACTATTATGATTAAGTATATTAAAGCAGATCGTTTTTATTATCCTGATAATGTCAAGATTGGAGGTTACTTAGAAATTCGAGATAGGAAGTTTGGAGAGTGGTTTGAGACTGTATCTGAAGATTCAGAAGTTGTTGATTATACAGGCTATCAAATTGCTCCAGGACTTGTTGACACTCATATCCATGGTTATGCTGGTAAAGATGTGATGGATAATTCGGTAGAAAGTATCGAAATCATGAGTCAAGGACTGCTATCTACAGGTGTAACTAGTTTTTTACCAACAACCTTAACCTCTACTTTTGAGCGTTTAAGGGATGTATCAGAGACCGTCGCTTCTGTCGCAAATCTTGTAAGTGGTGCTAAAATTCAAGGAATCTATTTTGAAGGACCTTACTTCACTGAAGAATATAAAGGTGCTCAGAACACTTTATATATGAAAAATCCAAGCTTGACAGAGTTTAAAGCTTGGCAAGATGCTTCAGGAGGCTTAATTAAGAAAATAGCTATTGCTCCTGAGCGTGAAGGTGTTGTAGAATTTGTTTCTGAATTGACTTCGCAAGGTGTGACAATTGCTTTAGGACATTCCAACGCAACATATGATGAAGCCAAAGCTGCAGTTCAAGCTGGAGCATCAGTTTGGGTGCATGCTTACAACGGTATGCGTGGGCTTACTCATCGTGAACCTGGAATGGTTGGTGCTGTTTACAATCTTCCAAATACTTATGCTGAATTAATCTGTGATGGACATCATGTCACTCCAGTGGCTTGTGAAATTCTTATAAAGCAAAAAGGACATGATCATATAGCATTAATCACAGATTGTATGTCTGCAGGTGGCTGTGAGGATGGCGATTACATGTTGGGAGAATTCCCAGTAACTGTTTCTGAAGGAACAGCAAGGCTTAAAGATGGGGGCAATCTGGCTGGTTCAATTCTAAAGTTAAAAGATGGTTTAAAAAATGTTGTTGAGTGGGGACTTGTAACACCAGAAGAGGCAATCAATATGGCAAGTCTTATTCCGGCTATTTCAGTTGGCATAGAAAATGTCTGTGGGCAAATTAAAAATGATCATTTTGCTGATTTTATCGTTTTAGACAACGAATTAAATCTACAAGCAACTTATTTAAATGGGGAGTGTGCTTGGAAAGCCTAAACTCTTGAGTTTTATCTAGACACAAAAAAGTATTTGTGCTAGAATAATGACTAAGAAAGAAGGCCTTATAGAGTTTTTTTAGCGAGTTTGGGGTAGTGAAAGCCAGATATCAGGATATAAGTGCTTGGTGCTTTTGGATTTATTCGAAAATAAATAAAAATGAAGTTATAAATTAGGGTGGAACCGCGTTTCAACGCCCCTATGTTCGCATAGGAGTTTTGTATTGTGGTTGCATCTTTTTTGTTTTAGTTCTTCAATTAGTAGAACGGATTCAATTTTTAATAATTAGGACCTACTTCAACATATGGACCATCTCAAAATAGGAGGATAACAATGTCCAAGAATCTAACTTTTCAAGAAATTATCTTGACTCTTCAACAGTATTGGAATGATCAGGGTTGCATGCTTATGCAAGCCTATGATAATGAAAAAGGTGCTGGAACGATGAGTCCCTACACTTTTCTTCGTGCCATCGGACCTGAACCTTGGAATGCTGCTTATGTAGAACCTTCTCGCCGTCCAGCCGACGGTCGTTATGGTGAAAATCCTAATAGACTTTATCAGCATCATCAATTTCAAGTTGTTATGAAACCAAGTCCATCTAATATTCAAGAACTTTATCTTGAATCTTTGGAGAAGTTAGGAATCAATCCACTTGAGCATGATATCCGCTTTGTTGAAGATAACTGGGAAAACCCATCAACAGGTTCGGCTGGTCTTGGATGGGAAGTCTGGCTTGATGGGATGGAAATCACTCAGTTTACTTATTTTCAACAAGTTGGTGGTTTAGCCACTGGTCCAGTAACAGCTGAGGTCACTTATGGGCTTGAACGTCTGGCTTCCTATATTCAAGAGGTTGATTCAGTATATGAAATTGAGTGGGCTCCTGGTGTTAAATATGGGGAAATATTCTTACAACCAGAATATGAACACTCTAAATACAGCTTTGAAATCAGTAACCAAGACATGCTACTTGAAAATTTTGAAAAATTTGAAGCAGAAGCAAAACGTTGCTTGGAAGAAAGTCTTGTTCACCCAGCTTATGATTATGTTCTAAAATGTTCTCATACCTTTAACCTACTTGATGCACGAGGAGCCGTTTCAGTTACAGAGCGGGCAGGTTATATCGCACGTATTCGTAATTTGGCGCGTGTGGTTGCTAAAACGTTTGTGGCAGAACGCCGTCATTTGGGTTATCCACTTTCAGATGAAGCAAGTCGTGAGAAATTACTAGCTGAGGAGGAAGCATAATGTCTAAAAAATTATTAGTTGAACTTGGCCTTGAAGAAATGCCAGCCTATGTTGTGACACCTAGTCAAGAACAACTTGGTAAAAAAGTACAATCTTTCTTGACAGAAAACCGCATATCTTTTGACAATATAGAAACTTTTTCTACTCCTCGTCGTCTTGCTGTTCGAGTGACTGGATTAGCAGAAAACCAAACAGATTTGACAGAAGACTTTAAAGGGCCATCTAAAAAAATTGCTTTAGATAAAGAGGGCAATTTTACAAAAGCTGCTCAAGGATTTGTGCGAGGAAAAGGTTTGACGACGGATGCCATTGAATTCCGTGAGATTAAAGGTGAAGAGTACGTTTATGTCACAAAACATGAACAAGGGAAATCGGTAGAAGAAGTTCTTACAGGAATTCCTAACCTTCTTGTCTCGCTAACATTCCCAGTTAGTATGCGTTGGGCTGGAAATAGTTTTGAGTATATCCGTCCTGTTCATACATTAACAGTCTTGCTAGACGACAAAGCTTTGTCACTAGATTTCCTAGATATTCAGTCTGATCGCATCAGTCGTGGGCATCGTTTTCTTGGTCATGAAATAGAAATCTCATCAGTAGATTCTTATGAAGATGATTTACGTCAGGTTTTTGTCATTGCAAATGCCAATGAACGTCAACAAATGATCGTTGATCAAATAAAGGCTATCGAAGCTGAAAAAAATGTATCGGTTGAGATTGATGAAGGACTATTAAATGAAGTTCTTAATCTTGTCGAATACCCAACAGCATTCATGGGAAATTTTGATGCCAAATACCTTGATGTTCCTGAAGAAGTTTTGGTAACATCAATGAAAAACCATCAACGCTACTTTGTAGTGCGTGATCAATCAGGTAAACTCCTCCCGAACTTTATTTCCGTCCGTAATGGAAATGCTGACTATATTGAAAATGTTGTTAAGGGAAATGAAAAAGTATTAGTTGCTCGTCTTGAAGACGGCGAATTTTTCTGGCGTGAAGATCAAAAGTTAATCATTGAAGACCTCCTTAAAAAGCTTGAAAATGTTACTTTCCACGAGAAGATTGGTTCCCTTTCAGAACATATGAACCGTAGCCGTGTCATTGCCAGCTATCTTGCCGACAAGGCAGACTTATCAGCTGATGAGACAGCTGCAGTGACTCGAGCAGCTGAAATATATAAATTTGATCTCTTAACGGGGATGGTTGGCGAATTTGATGAATTGCAAGGAATAATGGGTGAAAAATATGCTCTTTTAGCTGGTGAAGATGCAACAGTTGCAGCTGCTATTCGTGAACATTACCTTCCAAACAGTAGTGATGGGGAGCTTCCTCAAACAAAAGTTGGTGCTGTTCTAGCGTTGGCTGACAAATTGGATACCCTTTTATCTTTCTTCTCAGTAGGTCTCATTCCAAGTGGGTCGAATGACCCTTACGCTCTTCGCCGTGCAACACAAGGGATTGTTCGGATTTTAGATGCATTTGCTTGGTCTATTCCGATGGATGAATTAATTGACAACATTTATGGACTCTCATTTGAAAGCCTTACTTATGACAATAAGGAAGCTGTTCTTGCCTTCATTCGTGCGCGTGTCGATAAAATGATGGGAGCTACTATTCCTAGAGATATTAAAGAAGCCGTTCTTTCTGGGTCAACTTTTATTGTCCCAGAAATGCTAGAAGTAGCCAAAGCTTTAACAGCAGCTTCTCAAACGTCTAACTATAAGTCTGCAGTAGAAAGTCTCTCACGTGTCTTTAATCTGGCAGAAAAAGCAGAGACGCATGTTTCAGTAGATAATTCCCTCTTTGAAAATGCAAAAGAAATTGCGCTGGCATCCGCAATCAATGAATTACAACTTTCGGGAACTGCTGAAGATAGAATCAATCAACTGTTCACTTTAAGTCCAATTATTGATAACTTTTTTGACAATACAATGGTTATGGCTGATGATATAACTATCAAAAATAACCGTCTAGCTCTATTATTAAGTTTAATGAACAAAGCAAACACAATAGCAGCTTTTAATAAATTGACTACAAAATAGGCAATCAAAGAGTAAAGATTTATTTGAGCTATTCTATCAGTAAAAAAATTTTTGAGGTATAATAGGGATGAGGGATGGCATTATAGCATTTCTGAGAATCTATTACTAGTGAAGGAGTTTTCATGGATCCTAAGAAAATTGAGCGAATAAATGAGCTCGCAAAAAAGAAAAAAACAGTTGGATTAACTGGTCAAGAAAAAGTTGAACAAGCTAAGCTTCGGGAAGAATATATTGAAGGCTATCGTCGTTCTGTTCGTCATCATGTTGAGGGTATTAAGATAGTTGATGAGGAAGGAAAAGATATTACACCTGAAAAACTACGTCAAGTTCAAAGGGAAAAAGGGTTACATGGGCGGAGTTTGAATGATTCTAATTCATGAGTTACCATACACTAATAAGATGTACTTCTCGATACATTTATGGGAAAATTCTCAAAATGTCCATTTCTATGGACATTTTTTTGTATTCACTATTTTGATAAACGCTTACAATTAGAATTGTAATGAGGGACTACTTATGGTTAAACAAAAAGTTAAATTTGAAAAATTGATTGAAATTCTGAAAAAACACTCAGATTTCACAACTGCGAAGGAACTTTCCGATGACTTAAAATCATCAGAAAAGACAATCTATCGGTTGGTAAAAGAAATTAATGATGCTTACTTTCCCAATGAACTAATCAGTTCAATGAAAGGGAAAGGGTTCAAACTTAATAGAAAATACCTATCACACCAGTTAACAACCAGTAGCTATGAAAATTTCACTCCAGCGGACAGACAATTACGCATTTTGGAGCGCCTCTTACTAATTTCTCCAAAGCGTTTGCTCATTTATGATTTAGGTCAAGAGTTTTATGTTTCTGACTCTGTTATTTTAAAAGATAAAGTGGAAATTCAAAAGAAGATTGAAAACTACAATCTAAAAATAAAAACTCATACAGGAGCAATTTTTGTAAAAGGAAGTGAGGTAGACATCCGAAGGGCTATAGCAGATTTAGTGCCAACTTTTAATACGATTGATATTGATGATTTATCTTTGTCATCTCAGTCAGATAGTTTTGATCATCAAATAGCAAGTTTTATCAACAATGAAATTAAGTTAATTGAAAAGCACTTACAAGCAGAACTTCCTTATCCTTATAATATCAATATTTTTTCACATCTCTATATCATGATTGAAAGATTGAAGAAAGGAAGTCATGGGTATAAGACCTCTCTCTTAGAGTTTGATGAAAGCGAATTCGAAAGCGCACTTTTAGAGGAAAGTAAGCGCGTCATTCAAGATATTGGTTCGTATCTAGGTAGAGAGATTGATGACATTGAAATTAAATACCTGTATCAATACTTGTATTCATCACGATTTCAGTTAAATCCAGAACAACAGCAAGTTTTATTTTCAAAGCGGGTTAACGATATTACAACTTTCTACTTTAACAATATGATTATTACAAAGGGGTGAGACATCGACCAACAGTCATCAATGTTTATTGACTTAGCCAATCATATTAGTCCAATGCTTCGACGTCTTGATAATAAGATTAGAATAAAAAATAATATGTTGCCGTTGATAAAGGAAAATTATCAAGATTTGTTCGAGCACATGAACGATGTTTCTCACATGATGATTCAAGAGTATGGGTTCCCAAATATTAATGATGATGAAATAGGATTTCTAACCTTGTATTTTGCAAGATTTCAAGAAATTCAATTTACACCTATAAAAACACTCATTATGTGTTCATCGGGTATCGGAACATCAGAATTATTGAAGTCAAAGATTGAAAAAACATTTTCAGCTATTGATGTTATAGATGTTATTCCATATAGAAATATGGTGAATGTAAAAAATAGGTATCCTAACACTGAACTTTTAGTGACAACTGTTGACTTAGATGTTGGAGAAGGGCTTAATAAAATTTTAGTGAGTGCTTTAATGACAACTGAGGATCAAAATAGATTAAGAAAAAAGATAGAGGAGATAAACTATGGCAGACATCTTATATAATCTTTATCTTGATGAAAGTTTTCATTCTAGAAGTGATGTTTACAACTTTTTGTCAGAAGTTGTTTGTCAAAACAGTCCGCTGTCAAAAGAAAGTATTCTTCAAGGATTTCTTGATAGAGAAGCGATTGGAAATATCGAAATTGCAGAGGAGGTTATTCTTCCACATTTTGAAGCAAGTCAATTAACCAATCAAATCATTATTCTTCGAGTTAAGGAAGCCATCAAAAATTGGTCCTCACAAATACAAAGTGTTAGGTTGATTATAGCCATTCTTGCCGAGGAGAATTCTCCAAGTGAAGAAAAGAAAAAAATTGTCAATTTTGTTCATAAACTTGCTTCAGATGATTTTATTAATCAATTACTAGAAGCTGATAAAAAAAATATATTTAAAATAATAGAGGTGTGATATGGAAGTCAAAGATCTTATTGATAAAGAATTAGTGGTTACGCATTTGAATTGCCAAACAAAAGATGACATGTTTAATGAGTTGAGTGATGTGTTATTTAAAGGTGATTATATTTCTTCTAAGGAAGATTTCATTAAAGATATTTATAAGCGTGAAGCAGATGGACAAACAGGTATTGGAAATTTCATAGCCATACCACATAGTAAAAGTCAGTTTGTCAATAAAGTTGGTGTTGCCATCGGAATCAATCAATCAGAAATTCCTTGGGAAAGTCTGGATGATAATGGAGCAAAAGTAGTTATCTTATTTGCCGTTGGGAATGACACTGAGGGTGCAAAAGAGCACTTGAAATTGTTGTCATTGTTTGCTCGTAAACTAGGGAATGATGAAGTCGTTGAGAAACTCATCCAGTCTAAAACGGTTGAAGATGTGATCAATTCATTCGCATAAATTTGTTATAAACTAAAAGTTCAAATGGAGGAACTATCATGAAAATTGTTGGAGTTGCAGCATGTACTGTCGGAATCGCACATACTTATATTGCACAAGAAAAATTGGAAAATGCGGCTAAAAAAGCAGGCTATGAAGTGCATATCGAGACACAAGGAACTATTGGAATCGAAAATGAATTGACACAAGAACAAATTGACGCGGCAGATATTGTTATTCTTGCTATTGATGTTAAGATTGCTGGCATGGAACGTTTTGAAGGTAAAAAAATTATCAAAGTTCCTACAGAAGTTGCAGTGAAATCTCCAACAAAATTGTTGGAAAAAGCTGATGAAGTTGTCAATGGGTAATTCTAAAAAATAGGAGTGTAAAAATGAAAGATATTTGGAAAAAACTTAACATTAAGGGACATTTGCTAACAGCAATTTCCTACTTAATACCGATTGTTTGTGGAGCTGGTTTCCTTGTTGCCATTGGTATGGCATTTGGTGGAAGTTCACAAAGCGCATTAGTTCAAGGACAATTCTCATTTTGGGATGCTTTAGCAACAATGGGTGGAACTGCTCTTGGCTTGCTACCTGTTATTATTTCGACTGGTATCTCTTATTCAATCGCTGGTAAACCTGGTATTGCTCCTGGTTTTGTTGTAGGTCTTTCTGCAAATGCAATTAGCGCAGGTTTTATCGGTGGTATGATAGGTGGTTATATCGCAGGTTTTATCGCACTTTGGATTTTGAAAAATGTTAAGGTTCCAGACTGGGCAAAAGGGCTGATGCCTACAGTTATCGTGCCATTATTGTCTTCACTTATCTCTGGATTGTTGATGATATATATTATTGGTATTCCAATTGCAGCATTCACAACTTGGTTGACAAACTTCCTTCAAGGAATGGGTTCATCATCAATGTTAGCCTTTGGTTTAGTAATTGGATTCTTGAGTATTGTTGACTTTGGTGGACCAATCAATAAAACAGTTTATGCTTTTACACTTACTTTGTTAGCTTCAGGAGTGAACGAACCAGTAACTGCGCTTCAACTTGTTAACACTTCGACACCAATTGGATTTGGTCTGGCATTCTTTATTGCTAAACTTTTACATAAAAACATCTATGCCAAAGAACAAGTTGAAACTTTAAAATCAGCTGTTCCTATGGGTGTTTTAAATATTGTTGAAGGTGTCATTCCAATTGTCATGAATGATGTTGTCCGTGCTATCATCGCGGCCTCTATCGGTGGTGCAGCCGGTGGTGCAACATCAATGGTACTTGGCGCAGACTCAACAGTTCCATTTGGCGGGTTCTTGATGCTTCCAACAATGACTCGTCCTTGGACTGGTTTCTTAGCAATCCTTGTCAATGTTGTTGTGACAGGTGTTGTCTATGCCGTTATTGCCAAAAACAAAACAGAAGAAGAATTTGCAGAAGAAGTTGAAGAAGAAGATATCAGCTTTGATGATATTGAAATTCTATAATGAAAAGAGTAAATAAATGAAAACAGCACAATTATCACCATCATTGATGTGTATGAATTTGGATAAATTTACAGAAGAAATTACATTCTTAAATGAGCATGTTGAATCTTATCACATGGATATTATGGATGGACATTTCGTACCAAATATCACATTATCACCATGGTTCATCCAAGAAGTTAGAAAAGTTAGTAAGGTACCAATGTCTGCTCACCTTATGGTGACAGATCCCACATTTTGGGTTGATCAAATGATTGATATCAAATGTGACTACATTTGTATGCACGAAGAAGTGTTAAATGGATTGGCTTTTAGACTGATTGATAAAATTCATGATGCTGGTTTGAAAGCAGGTATCGTACTCAATCCTGAAACGCCTGTATCAGCAATCCTGCCATATATTGACTTATTAGACAAAGTTACTATTATGACTGTTGACCCTGGATTTGCTGGGCAAAGATTCCTTGAATCAACGTTGGATAAAATAGTTGAGTTGCGTGAACTTCGTGAAGCAAATGATTATCAATACTTAATTGAAATGGATGGTTCTTCAAGTCGTAAGACCTTCAAACAAATTGATGCAGCAGGACCTGATATTTATGTTATCGGTCGTAGTGGTCTGTTTGCTTTAACGGATAATATGGAAGACTCATGGAATATCATGGCTAAAGACTACTATGATATGACAGGGAAAGAATTTTAGATTTAAACTACAATGATGAACTTTATTTCATTAATAAAAGAGGGTAACTACGGAAATTGTTTATTTTCGTAGTTACTCTTTTTTTAGTTCTTCTGAGTATTAACGGATAGAATCACAAAAAAGTGTAATCGCTTTATTTTTTTGTAGTATAATAATTTGACTCTTCAGACACTCTATTGTGTCTATGTTAACCACAAAAAAACCTTTGAGGGTTTTTTATTTATCATTTCCATTTTAAGTGGTAACAAGTTCTACTTTTGCCACTAACTCAAAAGCTATATACTAAAAACAAGAAGGAGAAGTGTTATGAAAGAAAGGACAAATCAGATTTTGCAATCTATTATGAATTCTGAAATGCCGATAGAAATCGAATTACTATGTTCTGAGTATGATATTGGCCCCAGAATGCTAAGAATTGAAATAGGTACAATTAATGATGAACTAATCCTACACAATCTACCACTTATCACTATAAAAAGAAGAAAGGGGTATGAGTTAAAGCTAGGTTCGGAAGAACAAGCTAAAGTGAAAAAAATAATATTAGGTGAAGATGCTGAAAATAATTATTTGACCAGAGAAGAAAGAAAATTGGACTTGGTGTTGTCGATTGCTTTTTCCAATAAACCTATATTTTTAAATAGAAAAGAGGAAGAATACAAAGTCTCGAAAAGTACAATGGATGAAGATGTCCGACAAATACGGTCTATGTTGGAAACCTATAGTCTTACACTTGTCAGTAAATTCAAATTAGGATTAGAAATTGTTGGATTAGAGAAAAATATCCAATTAATGTTATTTTATCTGTTGAGTGAATCATTTAATTCTTCTAAAAACTGGTTGAAAGGGCCAAAATATAACAAAAAAATTCAGATAATATCTAACTTTATCCCTGATAGTCTTTTGGAGAAACTTGATAGTAACTACAATAGGGACATTTCAATAAACGACGATATGTATAAGAGAAATTTTGTTATCTATAGCTCAATTTGGATGTTAAGATACCAAGACGGTCATCTAGTGTCGACTTCAAATAATAAGACAAAAAACACGGTTATATTAAATTACCTCAATGGCATCAAGGAAGATTTTAAGATAGCG
>CAZPYI010000035.1:0-859 GCA_964590305.1 uncultured Streptococcus sp. | reverse complement strand
AGAGGAGAACCACATTTGCTTTATGCTCGATTCGATATATCGAAGAGACTTGACTTCAACTTTTGAATGGGGAGAAGCGCAACTACTGACTATCAGACTTATCAAATATGTCGAAAATGAGTTTCAGTTAAATTTTGGAGAAAGGCTATCTGATTTGCAATCAGAATTGTTTATTCATATAGCAGCACTGTTAAAAAGGTTAAACAGTGATATTCAATTTTTAAATCCTCTGACAGATAGAATTAAAGCAAACTATCCAGAAATGTTTCATGTGATTAATGAATTCTCACCTGAATTTTTAACTATTACTGGCAAGGTAATAAGTGAAGATGAAGTAGCTCTTTTAGTTATTTATTTCATCACTTTACAGACAGAGATCAAAGAAGAAAATCAGTTTTATTTTAAGGTGGTAGTGATTTGTAATCATGGCACTGCAACTGGAAATTTACTGGTGGCAAGCTTAAAAAAGCACTTCAACATCGAAATACAAGGTGTTTTGAGTAGCAATGAAGGGCGATTAATAGAGAAACTAGATGTGGATCTTGTATTTTCAACAGTAAAAATCAATTATACTAAAAAACCTGTCTTGCTGTTAAATCCAATTATTAGAGACTTAGAACGTCAACAAATTCAACGATTTTTAGAATTAAATAAGAATCTTAGAAGGAAGAAAGGGTTTAAAACAACCTATGCAGACGATTTTTTTAAAGATGTTGTACACGTTTTTGAAAATAATAATTATAAACTAACTGATGACATTTACAAAGAGTTAATTGATGTATTTCAAAATAATAATTTGAGTATTAGAAAGGAGAAAATACAACCGATGATAAAAGATGTTTTAATTGATGATTATATT
>CAZPYI010000034.1:0-17456 GCA_964590305.1 uncultured Streptococcus sp. | reverse complement strand
TTTCTTAAGCATCAAAAAATGTCAGAAAAATGATTAGTAGAGAGTTTAAAGATTCCTTTCTTTCAGTGGAAGAATTATTTGTTGTTTTTTAGTATAATAATCAAAAGGAGAAAATCAATGACAAATCCAACTTTTGGTAAAAAAAATGAAAACGTGAATTATAAAACGCGTTATGGTGTCTATGCAGTCATTCCAAACCAGGATGCTTCAAAAATTATTCTTGTGCAAGCACCAAATGGTGCTTGGTTTTTACCCGGTGGTGAAATTGAGACTGGTGAAAATCATATGAATGCTTTAAAACGTGAACTGATTGAAGAACTCGGTTTTACAGCTGAAATTGGTTACTACTATGGTCAGGCAGACGAGTATTTTTATTCCAGCCATCGCGATACATATTATTATAACCCTGCCTATATCTATGAAATTACAGCATTTAAAAGTATCGGGGCACCCCTTGAAGATTTCAATAACTTATCTTGGTTTCCAATAGAAGAAGCTAAAGAGAAGTTAAAACGAGGTAGCCATAGGTGGGGAATTGAATCTTGGCAAAAAAAACATCAGTAATCAGATTGAATTTTAGTTTTTCCTTTAATATAGTGATATAATAGTATTAGTAATAATTATACAAAGGAGGAAAAACATGAGACTAATAAATACAACAAGCAGCCATTCCGAACTTGTTCGAAAGCAATTGCAAAATACAGATGCCGAACTTGTTGAAGTTTACTCTGCTGGTAATACTGATGTTGTTTTCACACGAGCACCTAAACACTACGAATTATTGATTTCAAATAACTATCGTGCTATCAAAGAAAGTGAAATTGAGACAATTCGTGAATTTTTCCTCAGACGAAAAATTGATAGTTCGATAGTTCATATGGATCAACTAAAGACAGTACATACACCCAACCTAATTGAGATTTCTTTCCCAATCGGTAGTGGTACACTTAGCGTTTCATAGAGCCAAAAAATCATAAAATAATATTAAAAAAACAGACTTTTGAACAGCTCCTGGTAAAATGGACATGAAATAAAAAAACTATTTCAATCATTTTATCAAGGAGCTTTTTCATGCGTAAAAATCAGAACTACACGGGCGACTTTAAAGTAAAGGTTGCACAAGCCTATCTTTTTGACCACTTAGGTGGCTATCAATCAGTGGCAGAACATTTTGGTGTCACCAATCGCTCACAAGTACAACATTGGGTTAAATTGTACGAGAACAATCCTCAACTTCTCTATCAAGATAATCGTGGTAGACCGGCACAAGTTAAGTCAGAGACGATGACTTTAGAAGAACAAGTCAACTATCTCAAAATGGAGGTAGCTATTCTAAAAAAGCTCAGAAAGCTCTTGTAAAAATCTCTACAAGAGCTAAGTATCAAGTCGTTGATAGTTTAACAGGACAGTATGCCATTACTGCTCTTTGTCATTATCTTGGTATTTCAAGGAGTGGTTATTATAGCTGGATTAAGAAAAACCGCCCCCTTACAAAATCTTGGAATTCTCAGCTGGCAGAGAAGATTCAACTTCTCTTTGATGCCTCTTTTAAGGGCTATCGCTATATCTGGATGCAACTTAAGCGACTTTATGGTATAAGCGTCAACCCAAAGACTGTCCTTCGCTATATGCAAGTTCTCGGTTTGAAATCGCCAATACGCAAGAAACGCTTTATTTCTTGCACGAGACAAGAAATGAACAAAAAAACGAGAAAGGTTTCGCCAAACCTTCTCGCAAGACACTTCATCGCCACACGACCTCATGAAAAGTTAGTGACAGACGTTTCTTATGTGTATCATAAACAGGGTAGACTGTACTTAAGTATTATCAAAGACCTGTATGATAACTCTATTTTAGCTTACAATCTATCAAAATTCAATGATAATCAGTTAGTCTTTGAGAATTTAGACCTTGTTTTCAGAAAAGATTGGGACAAATCAAAATCTTGTCTTTTACATTCAGATCAAGGATTTCAGTATACGAACAAGCAGTATCACAAAAAACTTGAAACTTTTAATGTGACGGTTTCTCATTCTCGTAAGGGAAACTGTTATGACAACGCTTGTTGTGAAAACTTTTTTTCTCATCTTAAAAGTGAATCTTTGGAATTATTTGTACCTGAAAATGAGACGGAATTGATGCAGCAGATTGACGATTTCATTGCATGGTATAACTTTGATAGACCACAACTCAAACTAAAAGGCATGACTCCTATTGAATATAGGCAGACATACCTTTGAGTGGAAATGTGTTTTTTTTTGAACTGTCTGTTTTATTTGGGGCTTGACACTTTCAAGTCTGTTTTTTTAATATTATTTTACCTTTATTTCAAATCCTTGAGTTACAGCATCAGAGAAGTTTTCTTCAATAATCTGAGCACAATGATCGCAAATTAAGACATTATAAGAGCGTTCTTTAACAGTTTCATCAATTCGACGACAACGGTCACAGACACCACCATGAGCATGCTCAACAAGGAAGGCAACATCATCAAACACAAGTGCATTATTAGGAGCAGGACTATCTGTCACTGTTAATTGTGATACGATGAGTAACTGAGCAATATCGCTATTAAGAGCCGTAAGCAGCGTTTTCACTTCCTCACTGGTATATATTGTCAAATGTGCTTCCAAAGATTTCCCAATGATTTTTGCATTACGAGCTTCTTCGAGTGCTTTTTGAGCTTGTGTTCGAAGCACCATAAATGCTTCCCATTCCTCAAGAATTGATTCATATCCCGCAAATTTTTCTGCAACTGGCAATTCAGCTAATTGGACAAATTCTTCTGCTTCATATTCAAGATATGACCAAATTTCTTCAGTAGTATGTGGAATAATCGGAGTAAGCAATTTCGTAATTTTCACTAAAATATCATAGAAAACGGTTTGCATTTGACGGCGAGCTAAGCTATCTGCTGCCTCAATATAAACTACATCTTTTGCAAAATCAAGATAGAAGGCAGATAAATCAACAGTGATAAAATTCACTACAGCTTTATAAATAGAAATAAAGTCATACTTTTCATAAGACGTATGAATTGTAGAAACTAATTGATTAAACTTAATAGTCATATATTTATCAACAGGACGAAGGTCTTCATAAGCGATAACGTCACTATTAGGATTAAAATCAGCTGTATTAGCCACTAAGAATCGCAATGTATTACGGATTTTACGGTAGGTTTCAGAAACTTGGCTGAGAATATCCATAGACACTCGAACATCATTACTTGAATCAACACTCGTTACCCATAAACGAAGTATCTCTGCACCAAATTGTTTTTCTACATCACTTGGCAGGATAGTATTACCCAGAGATTTAGACATTTTCTCACCCTTACCATCAAGAGTAAATCCTTGTGAAAGAATAGCTTTATAAGGTGCATGTCCATTTACTGCAACAGAAGTGATTAATGACGAGTTGAACCATCCACGATATTGGTCTGACCCTTCAAGATAAAGGTCTGCTGGGTAATCAAGCGATTCCCGTGCATTCATGACAGCATTCCAAGAGGAGCCTGAATCAAACCAAACATCCATGATATCAGTTTCTTTTGTAAACTCACCATTTGGAGATCCTGGATGTGTGAATCCTTCTGGAAGGAGATCTTTAGCGTCACTCGTCCACCAAATAACAGAACCATTTTCCTCAAATAAATCAGCAATGTGATCTGTAACTTGTTTATCCAAAATAGGTGTGCCATCCTCAGCATAAAAGATTGGGAGAGGAACACCCCAAACACGTTGACGAGAAATGACCCAATCACCGCGATCACGAATCATATTGAAAAGACGAGTATGCCCCCATGCTGGATAAAAAGTTGTTCTATCAATTTCATCAAGAATTTCTTGAAGGAATTTTGAAACAGATGCAAACCATTGTGGTACTGCGCGCCAAATAATCGGTTTTTTTGTACGCCAGTCAAATGGGTAGGAGTGAGTGATAACTTCAGAAGCTAATAGTAAATCTCCAAGTTTTTCCACAACAGTTTCTAAAACTTTATCGTAGAATTGTCCTTCAAAATCAGGACCTGCATTTTCCATCATAATACCACGTTCATTGACTGTAACGACAACATCAAGTCCATATTTCACACCAACATTGTAGTCATCTTCACCAAAACCTGGCGCCGTATGAACAATCCCTGTCCCAGATTCAAGCGTTACGTGGTCACCATTCATAACAAGTTCTTCAACATCATCATCCCAAGGATGAACTGTCACGATTCGATCAAGCTCAATCCCTTTATAAGTTGATAGCACTTCAGGCTTTTCCCAAGAAAAACGTTCTGTTAAATCATCTAAAAGTCCTTCGGCAACGACGAAATTTCGGTTATCATTTGCAGGTTTTACTAAGACATAATCCATGTCAGGACCAACTGTCAACCCGCGAGAAGCAGTAATGGTAAATGGTGTTGTTGTCCAAACAACAATATAAGTATTCTCATCAAAAATACCCTTACCATCAACAACTTTATTAGCATAAAATAACGAAGTTGACTCAATATCATGATATTCAATTTCTGCTTCAGCAAGTGCAGATTCTGACGACCAAGACCAATAAACAGGCTTAGCTCCACGATAGATATAACCTTTATCTGCCATAGCACCAAAGACACGAATTTGATCTGCTTCATATTCTGGTAATAAAGTAATATAAGGGTTATCCCAGTCAGCAGAAACTCCTAGACGTTTGAAATCGTCACGTTGTTTGTCAACTTGACTAAGTGCATATTGACGACACATATCAAGATATTCCGCCAAATCCATTTCTTTACGCTTAACACCTTTTTTTGCAAGGACTTGTTCAATTGGAAGTCCATGTGTATCCCAACCAGGCACATAAGGCGCACGAAATCCTGACATTGATTTGGAACGAACGATAATATCTTTTGAGATTTTATTTAAAGCATGACCAACGTGAATATTCCCATTCGCATACGGAGGCCCATCATGTAAGTTAAAAGAAGGTTTTCCTTCATTCAATTGTTGGCGTTTTCCATAAATATCTGCTTCTTCCCATTCTTTTTGCCATTTTGGTTCCTTATTTGGAAGACCTGCGCGCATTGGAAAAGCTGTTTTCCCAAGATTAAGGGTGTCTTTTACTTTCATTTTTGCTCCTACTACAAATTAGTATAAATTATTTTTTAAATTATGAATCGCTTAAGAGATGGTTGAAAAATTGGCAAAGTAAACAAAAAAACTTTCGCCTCAAAAAGGACGAAAGCTCGTGGTACCACCTTAGTTCTGATTAGTCACTTAAGATTAATCACTCTATGACCTGTATGGTAAGTCATACCTCCCATCCTACTTAGTTCAGATGAGATAATCGAAAATGATAACTTAATTCTAAGTGATTGTAAGTCTTCCACCATCACCTACTCGCTAAAAATATTAGAACCAAATTGTGTTTTTCTTATTCTTCAATATTCAATTTAAATGTTTGTGTCTCGTTGGGATTAAACATAGGCTCTTTATCAGTAACAATAAGATTTTGAGTTTCCTCAAGTTGTTTATTACCTACTTCAACACGGCGATGTAGCTCTTTCATCTCATCAGCTGTAAACTGACGTGTTGCATCTACTGAAGAAATATCTCCATCACCTGTTATATGCTCATCAAGGACTTTCTCAACAACTTCTTTAAAAGCAGCATCGGAATTTTGAAGATAAACAGCTGTAGGTTGAAGTAATTCTTCCCACTCTGGTGAGTTAACAAGACCAAGTTGCCCTTCTATAGCAGCAACCAAACGTTGATGAAAGACACGTGTCTGACGTTTCAATTCCTCAGTTTCAACTGCTACATGTTTAGCTTCATCAGTCGCTTCACGTAAAATTTGATTAGCCTTTGATTTAGATTCTTCAATGAGATACTGTGCATCATAGTTAGCTTTACTAACAAGATTAGTAGCTTCATCAGTTGCTGATCTCTTTACTTTTTCTGCCGTTTCTTGTGCAAGAATTACAGACTGACTAAGTGATTCTTTCATCTCATCAAAATAAGCAAGTTTATCTTCTAAATCTTTAATTCTGAGATCTTGAAGATGATTATTACGAACTAAATCTTCATAATCATCAACAATAATGTCAAGAAATTCATCAACTTCCTCTTCGCTATAACCACGAAATTTTACTTTAAATGTTTTATCTTTAATATCAAGTGCTGTAAGTGCCATTGATTTCTCCTTATTTGTGTATCAATTTATCTATTGTTAGTTTATATTTCCCATTTTTTGAAAGACCATTGTCTTCTATCAACGAAAAACGTCCAAAACCTCTAACACTAATCAAATCTCCTATTTGGAGTATTTCTGAAACTTTATTGAAAACTTGGTAATTTACCTTAACTTTTTCAGCATCAACTAATTGAACAGCTTGATTGCGTGATAGTTTTAAAACAGTCGCAATTATTTTATCTAATCTCAAACTTGAAACTAAGATATCAATTTGCTGACTTTTTTCTTTAGAAATGATTAAGTTATCAAGTTCAATTTCTTTTAAAGTCACGCCTGCTTTACCAATTTTTGAAATATTATTTAAAAAATAAGTAATCATCCCTCTATCAACCAGCAGTTGTGCATAGCCTTCTGAAATTAAGATATCACCTATGACTTCTCGCTTTATTCCAAGTACATTAAGGAGAGTTCCCATAATCTGCCTATGTGTTAGTTGATTAAACTTACTGTTGTAAGAAATTTCTAGAAGTGACAGTTCAAAATCATTTTTATCAAATTCATAATATTCAGGAGCGATTATAACATGAGCATACTCTGTTGGATAAAAATCACTTGAAACAAAACAACTTAGTCCTCTATGCTTTACGACATTCTGAAGTATTTGTACTTGCCTCGGATTAAGAAACTCGGTCACCACAATGGAGTAAGTATCTTCTACTCTACGAACAAAATCTTCCACTTTTTCAACAAATTGATATTCATCTTTTCTAAAATGTTGAAGTAATTCATTGTTTGCCATTTTATGTAAAAATCATTATCAAAACACGACTTAATAAATTAAGAGCCAACATCACAGCCAAAATTGTAAAATCTAATCCAGCAAATTGAAGATTTAATCTACGAAAGGGCTTAATAATTGGTTCTACTAACCTATTCAATAAACGACCTAGCCATGAATCATAAGCACCTGGAAACCAAGATAGTAAAGCATAGGCCAGCAACAGATAAGAGTAAAACTCAACTGTTTTTAATAATACAATTAATATGTAAGTAGCCATAATTATCGTCTCTTCATATCAAAATCAAAACTAGCATCTTGACTATTATTAGGAACAGCAAGCTCCTCAATGTTAATAACAACATTTGAAGGAGCTAACAGGTACATTGAACTGCCAACTTTTTGAAGCGTTCCAAAGAGAACTTTCCCAGCCCCATCAATAAAATCAAGACAACGTCTTGCTTGTGCATCTAACATATATTGAAAGTCAATTAAAATACATTCGTTATCAATTAACATATCAACAATATCTTGTGCGTCTTCGTATTTTCTAGGGTACTTCAAAGTGATTGTTGCCACTTGTTCACGATTAGGAACTGTACGCTTATTCAACTGATGAACTGGACGTGCTTGTGGTTCTTCAGTCTGTCTTCTAGAAGATTGCTGGAAACGTTGCTGTGGCTGTGAAGCTGGTGCAGCAACTGAACGAGTTTGAGTCCTAGTAGGACGTGGTTCATCCATCTCAGTTCTTACTTGAGCTTGTGGAGTAATTCTCGGTTGCGGTTGAGAAGCCTGTTGAACATCTTGTTCAGTGTCGCTTTCTTCAACATCACTTACTTCATCCGTATCAAAGTAAGAAATTAACTTATCAAATGTATCTTTAAACGCCATTTTTCTCTCCCGTTATTTAAAGAATGAAGTACCAATTCTGACAAAGGTCGCTCCATTTTGAATAGCGATCTTGTAATCACCGCTCATCCCCATACTTAACTCAGTAAAAGGCATATGCTCTAGCTGTCTACTCTGCAAATCTTGTCTAAGCTGATTTGCTGTACTAAAGATTTTTTCAATGACTTTATCAGTGGCATCTATTGGTGACATAGTCATCAGTCCAACTATTTCAACTTTGTCTAAAGCAGAAATCTCTTCTAATACCTGATCTATCTCTGTCACTTTAAAACCATGCTTACTCTCTTCTTCTGAGATATTTACCTGCAAAAAACACTTAATGGGGTGTTCTGCACGTTTTTGAATCTCTTCAGCAAGTTTGACAGAATCTAAAGCGTGAAAATAATCAACATAGTTAATAATGTTTTTTACTTTTCGACGTTGAAGACTACCTATAAGGTGCCATGTCAAGTTTTTGTCCTTGAGAGATTCAAATTTATCAAGAAATTTATCAACTCTATTTTCACCAATATGTTTAATACCAGTATCAACAAGCTTACTAGCTAATTCATTATCCACATACTTAGTAACAGCAATCACTGTAACACTATTTTTAGGCCGATTAGCCAGTTCTGTTATTTTTGAGACTTCCTCTAAAATATAATCTTTATTTTTTTGTAAATCCATAATTAACGATTTTTAAAAAATGGTGGTGTTTCAAGTTCATCATCGTCGTTGTCATTTTCTGTAAAAGCTGACATTGTCAATTTGCTATCCAACTCACCTTCAGTTGGTCGTGAAATATTGTCGCGACGTAAGTCCCAATTACCAAAAGCATTTCCTTGTTGATTGGATTGATTTGAAGTTTGAGGACGACTCGCTGGCATTTCACGCGTTTCACTCATATCAAAATTTGATTGACGTTCAAATCCATTTTGAGCAGGTTGTTGTGCTCGATCCGAAGCATACTGTGCTCCAGCTGTTTGTTGTGCATTAGATTGCGTGAATGATCGTGGTTGTTGGAAACCTGCCACTTGTTCAGCACGGTCTTGACGAACACCCGTAGCAACAACTGTTACACGGATTTCATCTTTCATACTGTCATCAATTGATGTTCCTAGCCAAATATTAACTCCTTTGCCAGCTGCTTGACTAACAATTTCAGAGGCTTCTTCAGCTTCTGTAAGAGTCATATCAAGACCACCTGTCACATTAACGATAACATCTTCTGCTCCGTCAATTGTTGTTTCAAGAAGTGGTGAGTAGATGGCTTTACGAGATGCTTCTGTAATACGTTCCTCACCGGACCCAATTCCAATTCCCATAAGTGCATTTCCTTTATTTGCCATAACAGTTTTCACGTCAGCAAAGTCAAGGTTAATAAGACCTGGGCTTGTAATTAAATCTGTAATTCCTTGCACACCTTGACGAAGAACATTATCGGCTTCACTGAGTGCCTCAAGAAGCGGAGTTTTCTTATCAACGATTTCAAGAAGATTATTATTAGAAATGATTAAAAGTGTATCAACTTGTTCACGAAGTTCTGCGATACCTTCAATAGCATAGTTCCCGCGTTTATTTCCTTCAAAACCAAATGGGCGTGTTACAACCGCTACTGTTAAAGCACCCAAACCTTTAGCGATTCGTGCAATTACTGGGGCAGCACCTGTCCCAGATCCGCCTCCCATACCAGCAGTAATGAAAACCATATCAGCGCCCGTGAGAGCTTCAGTTAGAACCTCTTCACTTTCCTCAGCAGCTTTACGACCAACCTCAGGTTGCCCACCAGCTCCAAGTCCACGAGTCAACTTTGGTCCTAATTGAATGACCGTCTCAGCCTTAGACGCACTAAGAGCTTGAATATCTGTATTAACAGCAATAAATTCAACTCCTGCTACACCTTCATCAATCATGCGATTGATAGCGTTCCCGCCACCGCCACCAACACCAATAACTTTAATAACTGCACCTTGTACTGATGCTGTGTCAAATGAAAATACCATTTTTTCCCCTTACTTATTGTCTAGTCAAACATACCACCAAAAATATTACGAACACGCTCACCAATTTTTTGTCTTGGTTCTTCCTGTCTTTGAGTTGGTTGTGACTGAACCGGTGAATTATATGTTTGTTCGTTAGTTGGTGTCAATTGCTGATTATAGTTTGATGCTGTAGGTTGTTGTACAGGCTGGCTAAAATCAACTGGTTTTCGTCTCAAAAGTTCCTCACCTGAAACTGCTTGCTGGGCAAGAACATCAACTTCACTCATCATACCAACATATTCAACAAGGCTAATAATATTAGCAAACATTGGATTCCGAATACCTACCTGATTTGGTACATGTAATTTAACAACTGTTCCAAATATTTCTTGAGCTACATCAACAACTCCAGGCATAATCACACCACCACCAACGAGGACGATACCTCCTGGTAAGTCTAGTAAGCGTCCTCGCTCTAAATCTTGTTTTACACGATCAAGAATGTGGCGAATACGAGCAGAAATAATCTCAGAAAGATAACTCTCTGTAACTGTAACTGGTGTCTCGCTTCCAACAACTTCGACTTGGACAGTCTCTGTAACACTTGCCTTTGAAATGTCCGCTTGTCCGAAATTAAATTTCAATGCTTCTGCAATCTGCATAGATGTTTTCAATACTTTTGAGATATCTTTAGTAACATAGTCACCACCCTCAGGATAAGTATTGGTGAATTGCAATTCTTGTGCTCTCATTGAAGCAACAGTAGTTTGCCCGCCACCCATATCTATGACAGTAGCACCAAATTCTCTTTCTCCCTCATTCAAAACAGATTTTGTTAGGGCAAGTGGAGAAATAATTATATTTTCAACATTAATTCCTGCACGCTCTACTGTTTTACGAAGATTGTGAAGAATAGTACTCGGACCTGTATAAATGAGGCCACGCATTTCAAGACGTATGCCCATCATTCCACGTGGGTCACGAATTCCTTGAAAACCATCTACAATAAACTCTTCAGGAATAAGAGAAATTACTTCACGCTCCGGAGTAATACTTTTTGTCAACGCTGACTTAACGACACTATCAACATCTTCATCTTTTATTTCTTTTGATTCACTTGGTACTGGAATCATCCCTTGAGTTGGTTCAATTTGAAGAAGATTGGCTGGTAGCCCAACATTGATTTTATCAATTGTCATACCCGCCTTTTCTTCAGCCTGTTCTACAGCAGCTTTTATCGCTTCAGCTGCTGCTTCAATATCAATTATAATACCGTCTTTTACGCCTGTACTAGGTACATTACTCACACCAATAACGTTCATTTCGCCAGAAATAAATTCTGCCACAAGAACTTTTATCGAGCTTGTTCCTATATCTAAACCTGTAAAAAAGCCATTTCTAGCCATTCACTCGACCTCGCTATCTTTCCATTCATTTGCTATTCTAAAAAACTGTATAAAAACAGAATTATTCAGAAAATATTATATCATAAAAAAACGTAAAATGTTATCATTTTACGTTTTTTGTTATATAAACTTAATTAATGTTTTCAGGGAGTTTTATTGTGAAATCGTGAAATCTTCCGCGACACCTTCCACAGGATTATAAATCTCATTTGTTGGAGACACTTCAACTGTACTGTTATCCGTTTCAGTTGTCGTATCATCGGTAGCATCTGATGCGATAGATTCTTCTGTTGACTCTTTTTCTGCAGCAGCTTCTGACTCAATCGCCTCTGTTGTAGCATAGATACCAACCTCCATATCCACGATACTACCCTCAGCAATGTTGCCCTTGATTTGTGTGTAATATGGTAATTTTTCAGCAATCTCCGACAAAGGTACTCGAATGGTATTCCCATCATGCATATTTAAAAGCAATAAATCCGATGTGGTTGTCGATTCGGCAGAACTAACAGTCTGAATTTGGCTAACTAAATTTTCATCCAGTTTTGAGAATGCCTTTATTAATTTTTGAATTGCCTTCTCATCTGTTAAATTTATGGTCAGAAAAGTCTCCGGCAACTGGCTAGCATCAACAACCTCCTTTCGAGTACCATTTTCAAGGATTGGCTGATACCCACCATCTGTCTGTGTATAGGCAATAATATTATATTCATTCACTTTCAAGATAAACTTATTTGGAAATTGATAAGTCAGACTAGCACTTTTTATCCATGAGTCATTCTTTATAACATTTTCTTCAAATAAACGATGATTAAAAAGCAATGAGAAAAAATAATCACTATCATCAATTCCAGAAGCCGTTAAAATTTCAGATTCTACTGAATGTGTTACTCCTGAAACTGATACACTTTTTTCCTTACTGAAAGGGGTCACTAAAAAAAATGATATCAATAAAATAAATCCAGAAATAATTAATACAGGCATTGCTTTTAACCTAGCTATCTGAAAAGGGGGCTTTTCTTTTGCTTGCTTTACTTTATTAGTTTTATTATTTTGATTTTTTTCTTTCTTGAGAGATGATTCATTCTCTTCCGGTACTTCTTTCTCAAGATTACCATCCTTAACTTCTTCAAAATCATCTGTCTCGAACTCTTCTTTTACAGATGCATCTTCTTCAGAAAAGTCTTCTCTTGCCTCAGATAAATCATCTTCTTTCGTCCCCTCTTTTTGCATCTGCGACATTTTCTCTTTACGAAACTCTTGCTCTACCTTTTCCTTCTCAGCCTCTTCTTCTTTTTTCTTTTTCAAAAATTCAATATTTCGTTGCTGCCACTCTGTTAAAACAACTTCTTTTTTGTCATTTTGCATGCCATCTTTTTTTTCTGTCATCTACTTCCCCCTCACAGTTTTTGCAATATCCTGTTTGAGCAAGTCATAAAATTCATCTTGTGATTTAATCTCATTAGTATTCGCCATAGTTTTTTGATAATTTTTCTTTTGATTAAGTAATTGATTGACTTGATTTTTTAAATTTTCTAGTTCTAACTCTGACTCTTGAAGTTGACGTGCATAGCCTTTTTTCTCAAAGTATAATGCATTTTCAATCTGATCGCCACGACTTGCTTCTTTTCCAAGTGGAACTATTACGTGAAGTTTTTTCATAGCAACCAATTCGAATATCGTATTTGACCCGCCACGAGTAACTACCACATCAGCTAACTCCATCAACGGTTGGTACAAATCAGAAACATAATCTACTCGGTAACAATTTTTCGATAGCTCATTGAGTCTACTATCACCAGAAATGTTAATCACATTGAAATAGTTTTTAAAATCTGGATTTTTTGAAATGAAATCATTAAAGACGCGAGCACCAGCCGACCCTCCAATGAAAAGTACTACTGGTAAAGAAGAATCAAACTCTTTCTTTATTTTGGTTATTTCTGAGTTCTCGGTTTCATCGTGTTCAAGATTAATTTTTGTAATAGCACCGACATGCTTTGCTTTACTAAGAGTATGTTCTTGTTCAAAAGTTGTGTACATAGTTGTTGCAAATTTATATGCAATTTTATTTGCAAGCCCCATAGAAAGATCTGACTCGTGGACAAAAACTGGAACTCTGAGTATTTTTGCTGCAATTACAGGCGGAACAGACACAAATCCACCTTTTGAAAAAAGTACTTGTGGATGAATCTTAGCAATAATAGCAAGTGATTGCAACACACCCAAGCCTACTTTAAAGATATCTAACATATTTTGCCAAGAAAAGTAGCGACGTAATTTCCCAGTAGCTATAGAATGGAAAGTAACATCTAAACCAGACTTGGAAACTTGCTCATGTTCAATACCATTTTTATCACCTATATAATGTACCTCCCAGCCATCTTTAAGAAATTTTGGGATGAGAATCAGATTGAGTGTGACATGACCCACAGTTCCACCACCTGTAAAGACGATTTTTTTAGACATGCCTATTCTCCTTTGATAGCTTCAAAGGTAGCGATAAACTCATCACCGCGAACTTCAAAGTTTTTGTACATATCCCAACTTGCATTAGCAGGACTTAGAAGAACAATATCATCGGCGTCTGCTTTTTCATATGCAAGATGAGCTGCATCTGCAACATCTTTTGCATCTATATAAGGAACTCCTGCTTTATCTGCTGCACGTTTAATACGCGTCGCAGACTCTCCAAGAGTAACTAGGAGTTTAAGGTCTATAATGTCAGGAATCAATTCATCAAATTCATTTCCACGATCAAGTCCACCAGCAATTAAGATGACTTTACTATTTTCAAATCCTGACAATGCTTTTTGAGTCGCCAAAATATTTGTTGACTTACTATCATTGTAAAATTTCACACCATCAATAACTCCTAGAGACTGGAGGCGATGTTTCACTCCTCCAAAGTTTACAAGCGTTTCTTTGATAGCTTGATTTGATATACCCGATAGCTTAGCAACAGCAATCGTTGCAAGGGCATTTTCAATATTATGGGTCCCCGGAACACCAATTTCTTTGGAAAGCATGATAGGTTCTTCTTTAAAATAGAGAACGCCATCTTGCAAATAAGCACCATCAACTTTTTCATTCGTAGAAAATGGAACAACTTTAGCTTGTGTTTTACCTGACAGATCTTTTACCAAATCTTGATTAAAATTAAGCACAATGTAATCAGCTTCTGACATGTTTTTTTGAATGTTCCATTTAGCAATTACATATTCTTCAAAGGAACCATGGTAATCAATATGAGTCGGCATCAAATTTGTAATCACTGCTATATGAGGATGAAACTGCTGAATCCCCATAAGTTGAAAACTAGAGAGCTCCATAACAAGAACATCTTCGTTCGTTGCTTTTTGAGCCACTTCGCTAGCAGGGAATCCAATATTCCCCGATAAAAGTCCTGATTTCCCACCATTGTTTAGAACGTCAGCAATCATGGTTGTCGTTGTTGTCTTACCATTTGAACCTGTGATTCCAATGATTGGTGCGTCAGAAATTAAATAAGCCAATTCAACTTCTGTAATGATTGGTATTGCTTTTTCAAGAGCACGGACAATCATGGGATTATCATAACGAATTCCTGGATTTTTAACCACCAGCTCAAAATTTTCATCCAGCAGCTCTATTGGATGACTCCCACAAATTACCTTAATACCCTCTTCAAGAAGAGATTGAGCCGCAGGATTCTCATCAAAAGGTTTACCGTCATTAATAGTCACGATTGCACCCAATTTTACTAATAAGTGCGCAGCAGCTTCTCCTGATTTTGCTAAACCAAGAACTAAAACTTTTTTATTTTCAAATGCTTTAATTGTTTTCATAACAAGTCCATTCTATCATTTTCTATCATTTTACCTTTATTTAGGTCGTTTTTCAAGATTTAGCGAGTAGCGAGCAAAGTTATCTCTACATAAAATGATTTAAAAAACTTCTGTTTTCTATATTCTTGGCTTGTAGTCCTTTTCTTGTTTTTTCTACTCCCTAAAAATTACTTCTCCAAAGAATTGATGAAATATTTGGAAAAATTAATTTAAAATAACAAAAAAGTTGAGAGAAAGCTCTCAACTAATTTTATCTTTTTTTCTTTTTTAGATCTGGAAGTCTTACTATATCTCTAAGAGCTAAAAACCCTAAAGTTATCATCCCTATACTGACAAAAAATTCTGGTGGAGATTGCATAATCTTAATAAAGCTCATCCCTGCTAAAACAATCAATAAAGCAACCGCAGCAACCATTGCAATCATGTTCAAGGTATTGCGTACTGTTTTGGGTGCCATAAAGAAATAATAAGAAACAATTAAAATAGCAATTATGAGATAAAACATTCAATTCTCCTATGTAGTTTTAAAGATAATCAGCTACCATCATTCTTGATGATAAATCAAGCTAGAACAGTTTTTCAGAATTTTAAAATCTATTCTTCACTTGATTTTTTCTTTTTTGAAGCCTTAGCACGTAAGTTTTTATCAAGGATTTGTTTGCGCAAACGAATAGACTCAGGTGTAACTTCCATATATTCATCGTCATTTAGAAATTCTAACGACTCTTCAAGTGTCAGAATACGTGGTGTTTTGATGACAGATGTTTGGTCTTTATTTGCCGAACGGACATTTGTCATTTGTTTTGCTTTAGTAATATTAACCGTCAAGTCATTATCACGTGAATTTTCACCAATAATCATTCCTTCATAAACTTCAGTACCAGGATTTACAAAGATAGTTCCACGTTCTTCAACAGACATGATTGAATAAGTAGTTGCTTTACCAGTATCAATGGAAACAAGAGCTCCACGACGACGTCCACCAATTTCAGCATTGATAACTGGAAGATATTGATCAAAAGTATGATTCATAATACCGTAACCACGTGTCATTGAAAGAAATTCAGTTGGATAGCCAATAAGCCCACGCGCTGGTGCTAAGAAAATTAGACGAGTTTGTCCATTACCAGTTGCTTGCATGTCAATCATTTCACCTTTACGTTCTGAAAGTGATTGGATTACCGCACCTTGGTATTCTTCTGGAGTATCAATTTGCACACGTTCAAAAGGTTCCATCTTCGTGCCATCAACAACTTTGATGATAACTTCTGGACGAGACACTTGAAGTTCATAGCCTTCACGACGCATTGTTTCAATAAGAATTGACAAATGCAATTCCCCACGACCTGAAACAGTCCATTTATCTGGTGAGTCAGTTGGTTCTACACGAAGAGATACATCTGTTTGGAGTTCAGCAAGGAGACGTTCCTCAACTTTACGTGACGTAACATGTTTCCCTTCACGACCAGCGAATGGTGAATTATTCGCCAAAAAAGTCATTTGAAGAGTTGGCTCATCAATGTGCAAAATAGGAAGTGGTTCCACAGCGTTAGTTGGAGTAATTGTTTCCCCAACAAAGATATCTTCCATCCCTGAAACAGCAATTAAATCACCAGCTTTTGCTTCTTTAATTTCTCTACGTTCTAAACCAAAGAAACCAAAAAGTTTTGTAACACGGAAGTTCTTAGTTGAACCATCAAGTTTTGAAAGTGTTACTTGATCACCAACTTTTACAGTTCCACGGAATACACGTCCGATACCAATTCTACCAACGAAGTCATTGTAATCAAGAAGTGATACTTGAAATTGGAATGGGTCTTCTGAATTATCAACAGGGGCAGGAATACGTTCGATAATGGTATCGAAAATCGGTGTCATTGTGTGCTCTTGATCAGCAGGATCATCAGACAATGAAGATGTTCCATTAATAGCTGAAGCATAGACAACTGGAAATTCTAATTGGTCTTCATCTGCACCAAGTTCAATGAAAAGTTCAAGAACTTCATCAACAACTTCTTCAGGACGTGCTGAAGGTTTGTCAATTTTATTAACAACCACGATTGGTGTTAAATTTTGCTCAAGAGCTTTTTTCAATACAAAACGAGTTTGAGGCATTGTTCCTTCATAAGCATCAACAACAAGGACAACTCCATCAACCATTTTCATGATACGTTCAACTTCTCCACCGAAGTCAGCATGCCCTGGTGTGTCCATGATGTTAATACGAGTCCCGTTGTATGCAACTGCTGTATTTTTAGCAAGGATAGTAATTCCACGTTCTTTTTCAAGATCGTTTGAATCCATGGCGCGTTCTTGTAATTCTTTACGTTCATCAAGTGTATGGGATTGTTTTAATAATTCATCAACAAGTGTTGTTTTTCCGTGGTCAACGTGGGCAATA
>CAZPYI010000033.1:0-17552 GCA_964590305.1 uncultured Streptococcus sp. | reverse complement strand
TAGTGTGACCTGCATTGTCTCCACCTTGATAACGTGCAATCACTTCAGCATCTTTTGACAAGAAATCCGTGATTTTACCTTTACCTTCATCACCCCATTGGGTGCCAACAACTACTACAGATGTCATATTTTATCGATATAGGCTCCTAAAATAGCAGAGCCTCCATCCTTTCTTGAAAACATGGCAGGAATTTCACCTACAATTTTGTCTACAGCCTATTATATGAAATTTTAGTCCTTTTTTCAATGACGAAACGGATTTATCATATAAAATAGTATGGACATTCCGTAATTACGTAGCAGAATCTTGATTTTTGTTAAGCTTTTACATAAAATAGGGGTATTCATCTTCAAATTGAGGTAAGTCATGACAATCAATCAATTATTGCAAAAATCAGCGTCAAATCTTCCTATTTTACAAGCGACATTTGGCCTTGAAAGAGAAAGTTTACGCATTTCAAAAGAAAATAAATTGGCACAAACACCACATCCAAAATGTCTGGGAAATAGAAGCTTCCACCCATATATTCAAACAGATTACAGCGAACCTCAAATAGAACTCATCACTCCTATTGCCTCTTCATCTCGTGAAGTTCTTAGACTCCTTTCAGCGATAACTGACGTGGCTGGACGATCCATCGAGACAGATGAATTTTTCTGGCCACTGTCTATGCCGCCAAAAATATCTGAGAATGACATTCAAATTGCACATTTGGAAAGTGATTTTGAGTATGGTTACAGGGAACACTTGGCTGAATCTTATGGAAAGATTCTCCAATCCATGTCAGGTATTCATTACAATATTGAATTAGGTCGAGATCTCACTCAAGCCCTGTTCGCTCAGAGTAGTGACACTTCCTTAGTCCATTTTAAAAACGACCTTTATCTCAAATTGGCGCAAAATTTTCTGCGGTTCCAATGGTTTTTGACTTATCTATATGGTGCTTCGCCGATTGCAGAAAAAGGCTTCTTGAACAAAGACCTTGAAAGTCCTGTTCGTTCTGTTCGTAACAGCCACAAATTTGGCTATGTTAATCATGATGATGTTGTTATCTCATTTGATAGCTTGGAAAACTATATTTCTGATATTGAAAAATGTGTTTCTGATGGTCGTCTGATTGCAGAAAAAGAATTTTACTCCGCTGTGCGTCTTCGTGGAAGCAAACAAAATCGTGACTTCCTTGAAAAAGGTGTGAGATATTTAGAATTTCGCTGTTTCGACCTTAACCCATTTTCTCCATTAGCTATTACTCAAGAAACTGTTGACACCGTTCATCTCTTCACTCTCGCCTTGCTCTGGATTGATGATGTTGACCCTTCATCTGTCAATGAAGAAATTGCACAAGCTAGGGATCTAAATGATCGTGTCGCACTCAGTCATCCACTTGATAAACTTCCAGAAGATAGTCCATTCAAAACTGTTTTAAAAGCTATGCAAGCAGTCATCCAACACTTTGACTTACCACAAAAGTATCAGATCTTGCTTGACCAAGTTTCTCAACAAATTGACAATCCTGAACTTACTATCTGTGGTCGCTTATTCAATAACATTGAGAATCTTTCGCTTGAACAATTTGGTAAAACCAAAGGTCTAGAGTATCACAATTATGCTTGGCAAGCACCTTATGCACTTAAAGGTTACGAAAGCATGGAACTATCTACTCAAATGTTGCTCTTTGATATTATTCAAAAAGGGGTCAACTTTGAAATTCTAGACGAGACCGATCAATTTCTCAAACTTTGGCATGACAACCACATAGAATATGTCAAAAATGGTAACATGACCTCTAAGGATAATTATATTGTTCCTCTTGTTATGGCAAATAAAGTTGTCACAAAGAAAATCTTAGCAGAAAATCATTTCCCTGTTCCAGGAGGTACTGAATTTTCATCCAAAGATGAGGCGTTACGCTATTATTCACAAATTAAAGACAAAGCAATTGTTGTTAAACCAAAATCAACTAATTTTGGGCTTGGAATATCTATTTTTCAAGATTCTATCACTTTGGAAGCTTACGAAAAAGCTCTTGATATTGCTTTTTCAGAAGACAATTCGCTACTAGTAGAGGATTATATCGCTGGGACCGAATACCGATTTTTTGTTCTTGACGGAGAATGTATCGCTGTCCTATTACGTATCGCTGCCAATGTTGTTGGTGATGGCAAGCACAACATTCGACAACTAGTTGCTCTTAAAAATGACAACCCGTTACGTGGGCGTGACCACCGTTCTCCTCTAGAAATCATAGATTTAGGTGACATTGAAATTCTTATGTTAGAGCAGCAAGGTTATACTCCCGATTCAGTCTTACCAAAAGATGTCAAGGTAGATTTACGTAGAAATTCTAACATTTCTACTGGAGGAGATTCCATTGATGTCACAGAAATAATGGATGATTCTTATAAAACATTAGCGGCTGATATGGCTACAACTATCGGGGCGTGGGCGTGTGGTGTTGATCTCATCATTCCTGACTACACACTTCCATCAACTAAAACAACTCCTAACTGCACCTGCATTGAACTCAACTTTAACCCTTCTATGTACATGCACACATACTGTGAAGACGGACCTGGTCAAGCTATCACTCCAAAAATCTTGGCAAAACTTTTTCCTGAAGTGCATTGAGTTGTGCCTATGAAAATACCTGACAAAACTGTTATAAGATGATATCGACTCTGAATTTACTATCTTAATCTTAAATAACACTGTACAGTAAGTAAAGCTAATAGATAGACCGTCAGTCACACCTGAGTCATAGATATTTTAGGATTATTCACTCACTTTTTGTTTTATATTAACTAAGAAGTCAATGAGTTTGGCTTCTTTTTTCTCTTTTGTTAGAATCTTTATAAAAAAATCATGTCTTTACTTGTCACAAAGCCCTATTTTGCGATAAAATAAAAAGAAAGATTATTGTTAGAAACGAGAAATAGAAATGTCACGTTATGGTCGTCCTCACAGAAAAAACAGTTTATTTAGTATCATTATTTTAGCGATCATCGCTATCTCACTTTTGGGAGCAATTATTCAAATTGTCCTCCCTTTTATAGTAATTGCTGCTATTGGTTATGGTATTTACTACTTTGCAACCAAGCAAACTCGTCTTGAAAGAGTCAATACTTCCCAACGATTGCAAGATCTAAAGGATAATATTCAACAAGCTGATCGACAAACGAAACTGCTAGATAATTACCTTGATGAAAAAGAATTTACCCAGTATGCTGTTGTTGCTCGGCAACTCTTGCCAAAAATCCAAGATATTCAAGATGAAGCAAGTAATCTAAAAGAAAAGATGGATTTAAAAATCTATAAGCGTGTTATCAAAAAAGCTAAAGAAATCGATGAAGATGTTACATTTCAGTTAGAAAAATTGGATATCACACCAAACTCAGCTCCAGCAAGTGATGAGGAAAAAGGTATCTTGAAACGAGCCCCTGAGTTAACAACTGTTTATAATAATATCCAGCGTGACCACGCCATCATCTTAGAAAAAATCCAAGATGCTGACAATAAGGAAGAATTGACCGCTTTACACGAAGCAAACATGAATCGTTTCAAAGATATCTTGGCTGGCTATCTTAAAATCAAAGAGTCGCCAAAAGACTACTATAATTCCGAAGAACGCTTGATACAAGCAAAGGCTGCGCTGGAAAAATTTGACCTTGATTTAGACGAAACATTACGTCAACTTAATGAAGGTGATCTCAAAGATTTTGATGTTAGCCTACGTATGATGCAAGATGACTTGTAAGCATTAAAGCACTAGCATGAAAGTTTTTAAACATCTATCAATTCAAATTACTTAAATTTCACTAAAACCATAGCAATAGGGAGACTTACATGGCCGACACTTTTAATTTTGACATTGACTCAATTGCGAACAAAGCAATTGCTAAAACAGATAAAACAACTGAAATCATAGCGACAACGGACACCTCTTCAACTGGTCAAATTTCATTCTTTGAAAGATTGTCCTCTGATCAACAAACGGCAATTGCTGCCAAAGCCCCTGCTTTAGTTGATACTTTTATTGCTGACCAAAACAGTCTTTTGGATTTTGGAACTTCTGCTGTTGAAGGTGTTAACACAACTGTCAATCACATTTTAGCAGAACAGAAGAAATTAGAAATCCCCCAAGTTGATGAACTTCTGAAAAACACTAACCGTGAGCTCAATGGCTTTATCACCAAATATAAAGATGCCAAACCTGCCGAACTTGAAAAAAAGCCAAATTTCTTACAAAAACTCTTTAAGCAAAGCAAAGATACCTTACAAGAATTCTATTTTGATTCACAAAATATTGAACAAAAAATGGACGGTATGGCTGCTGCTGTTGTCAAACAAGAGGAAACCTTAGCACGTAATATTGTCTCAGCTGAAATATTGATTGAAGACAACACTAAGTCCATCGAAAATCTAGTTGGTGTCATTGCTTTCATCGAAGCAACTCAAAAAGAGTCTACTAATCGTGCAGCAACTCTACAATCTGAAATTGCAACTCTGGACACTGTCACTCCCGAGTATCAGGTTAAATCCGGTGAACTGGCACGTATGACTGAGGTCATCAATACCCTTGAACAACAGCACACCGAATACCTCAGCCGTCTTTACGTTGCTTGGACAACAACACCACAAATGCGCAATATGGTAAAAGTCTCGTCAGACATGCGCCAAAAATTAGGAATGCTTCGTCGTAATACTATTCCTACTATGAAATTATCAATTGCTCAATTGGGCATTTTACAACAGTCAGTCAAATCTGGAGTAACTGCAGACGCTATTGTCAATGCCAATAATGCCGCTCTTCAAATGCTGGCTGAAACTAGCAAAGAAGCTATTCCAATGTTAGAGCGTACAGCACAAAGCCCAACCCTCTCTATCCAATCAGTCACAGCTTTAGCTGAAAGCCTTGTGACACAGAACAATGGAATTATTGCTGCCATAGATAACGGTCGTAAACAGCGTGCACAACTTGAAGCCGCTGTTGTTAAATCAGCTGCAACAATTAATGATTCTGTCAAACTCCGAGATCAAAAAATCATTCAAGCACTTCTTAATGAAGGAAAAACTGTTCAAGAAGAAGTTGAGAGTGACGATGCCTCTCAGACAGCCGAATAAAATGCAGAGCTTAGATTTTATCTAAGCTTTTTTTGTTGTTGAAGATATGATATCCCTAGTTTATGAAGGACCGTTCAAGTATTAAATATATAATCTAACAATCAGAGTATGGCTCACTTGTCTAACTAAAATGCAGAGTTAAAATATTTAGACTATTTTAGCTATTTTTGGCAAAGAATATTCGAGTGTTCTACATACTTTCCTTATAAATTTTATGTTAAAATACTACTTATGGATAAACTTATAAAATCAATTTCAAAATCGGGAGCTTTTCGAGCTTATGTGCTAGATAGTACTCAAACCGTAAAGACAGCTCAAGAAAAACACAAAACACTTTCATCTTCTACTGTTGCTCTGGGACGGACACTAATTGCCAATCAAATTTTAGCCTCTAATCAAAAGGGTGACGGCAAAATTACCATTAAAGTCATCGGAGACTCATCATTTGGTCATATTATCTCTGTTGCTGATACTAAAGGAAACGTAAAAGGCTACATTCAAAACACTGGTGTTGATATCAAAAAAACAGCAACTGGTGAGGTTCTCGTTGGTCCTTTTATGGGAAATGGGCATTTCGTGGTTATTACTGACTATGGCATTGGAAGACCTTACACATCAACGACACCACTCATATCTGGAGAAATCGGTGAAGACCTTGCTTATTACTTGACCGAAAGTGAACAAACACCTTCTGCGATAGGTCTTAATGTTCTCTTAGATGAAGAGGATAAGGTTAAAGTAGCCGGTGGTTTTATGTTACAAGTCTTACCAGATGCTTCCGAGGAAGAAATAGCTCGATACGAGAAACGCATTCAAGAGATGCCTTCTATTTCAAGTTTGCTTGCATCAGAGAACCACATTGAAGCATTACTCAATGCTATTTATGGTAATGATGAATACAAACGCCTATCTGAAGAAGACCTTCGTTTTGCTTGCGACTGTTCTCGTCAGCGTTTTGAAGAGGCTCTGGCAACACTCGGAAAAACTGAGTTACAAGAAATGCAAGAACAAGATCACGGTGCAGAGATTATTTGTCAGTTCTGCGGTAAGACTTACGAGTTTTCTGAAAATGATTTGGAGGACATCATCAATGACCAAGCTTAATAGTGCATTTATGATAGGTAATGTAGAAATTCCTCATCGTACCGTTTTAGCTCCTATGGCTGGCGTGACAAATTCTGCCTTTCGTACCATCGCCAAGGAATTTGGGGCTGGTTTAGTTGTTATGGAGATGGTTTCTGACAAAGGCATTCAATACAATAATGAAAAAACCCTTCACATGTTACACATCGATGAGGGTGAGAACCCTATCTCCATTCAACTATTTGGAAGCGATGGTGATAGTCTTGCTAGAGCTGCTGAATTTATTCAAAAAAATACCAAAACTGATCTAGTAGATATCAACATGGGATGTCCGGTCAATAAAATCGTCAAAAACGAAGCTGGTGCCATGTGGTTGAAGGATCCCGAGAAAATCTACTCTGTTGTCTCAACTGTTAAATCAGTATTAGATATTCCATTAACTGTTAAAATGCGGACAGGTTGGGCAGATGCTTCATTAGCTGTTGAAAATGCTCTTGCAGCTGAGTCCGCAGGAGTCTCTGCTCTCGCTATGCATGGGCGCACACGTCAGCAAATGTATACAGGTACTTGTGATCATGAGACACTGGCTAAAGTTTCAAAAGCTATCACAACAGTTCCTTTCATCGCAAATGGCGATATCCGTAGTGTTCAAGATGCGAAATTTATGATTGATGAAGTCGGAGCAGATGCTGTCATGATTGGTCGTGCAGCTCGAAGCAACCCTTATATCTTTACTCAAATCAATCATTATTTTGAAACTGGAGAAATTTTACCTGACCTTCCCTTTAATGACATGTTAAATGTCGCTAAAGATCACCTTAAGCGCTTGGTAAATCTGAAAGGCGAAGTTATTGCAGTACGTGAGTTTCGTGGCTTAGCACCTCATTATTTACGCGGAACATCTGGTGCAGCTAAGATTCGTGGAGCTGTCGCCCGCGCAGAAACTCTAGACCAAGTAGAAGAAATCTTTGCACAGATTTAAAATAAAATTTTCATAAAAACACAAAACGTCCAATGAGTTGATTACTAATCTTGAATTGGGTGTTTTCTATTTAAAAAAGATATATTCATCCAATCGACCTATTTGGATAAACTACTATATCATTTTCTTGAAAAATAAAACGTTTTTTTATAAAATAGGTAAGCTAAAGAAAAGGAGAATCATGTTGATAGTTCTAGCAGGAACCATTGGAGCGGGTAAAAGCTCCCTTGCAGCAGCCCTAGGAGAACACCTAGGAACAGAGGTTTTTTACGAATCTGTGGATAACAACCCTGTGCTTGACTTATATTATCAAGATCCAAAAAAGTATGCTTTTTTACTACAAATTTTCTTTTTAAATAAACGATTTCAGTCTATTAAGGAGGCCTACAGAGCTGACAATAATGTCTTGGATCGTTCAATCTTTGAAGATGAGCTCTTTCTTACTCTAAATTATAAAAATGGCAACGTCACTGAAACTGAACTGAACATTTATAAGGAACTTCTAGCCAATATGTTGGAAGAACTTGATGGTATGCCTAAAAAAAGTCCAGATTTGTTAGTCTACATTGATGTTTCATTTGAAAAGATGTTAGATCGTATCAGTAAAAGAGGGCGACACTTCGAACAAATCGAAGATAATCCCAAATTATACCAGTATTACCAGCAAGTTCATGGTGAGTATCCTAGCTGGTATAAAAATTATAATGTTTCTCCGAAAATCCGAATAGATGGCAATCAGTTGGACTTCGTGAGTAATGTCGATGATTTACAGACTGTTTTTAACATGATAGACAGTGAATTACTGAGATTAGGATTACTGTAAAATCTATAATAAAAACGTATGATACCTTGAAAAAGGCCTCATACGTTTTTATCTATTCCAAATTTAAAATTTAATCAATATCAAATTTCAACTTGCTTCTATTAACTCCTATTTTGAGAGTATTTCCGCTAGAGAGTTGACCCGAAAGAACGAGCTCAGACAGTTGGTCTTCAACCTCAGTCTGTAATGTCCGTCGAAGTGGACGAGCACCCATCTCAGCATCATAGCCCTTTGAGGCTAGCAGTCTGAGTGCAGATGGTTGAAATTTAAGTATGATACCTTTCTCAGCAAGATTTGTAATAAGTGGTTTAACCATTATTTTTACCACTTCACGCATATTTTCTTCCGTTAAACTATGGAAAACAACCTTCTCATCAATACGGTTAAGAAACTCTGGTCGATAGGATTTTTTGAGTTCTTCCATAATACGTTTTTGCATGGTTTCATAATCTTTAGTGATGTCTCTTGCACCAAAACCAACCGTCTTATCATCTCGAAGTGCTGTAGCTCCCAAATTACTAGTCATGATAATGATTGTATTAGAAAAATCAACTTTGCGCCCGCGACTATCTGTCAGGACACCATCATCAAGCACTTGAAGAAGGACATTGAAAATATCTGGATGTGCTTTTTCAACTTCATCAAAAAGAAGAACTGAGTAAGGCTTGTTTCGAACTTTTTCTGTTAATTCACCACCCTCTTCATAACCAACATAGCCTGGAGGAGCTCCATTCAACCGACTAACAGAAAATTTTTCCATATATTCGGACATGTCAAAGCGAAGAAGGGCTGATTCATCATCAAAAAGAATCTCTGCTAATGCTTTAGCAAGCTCGGTCTTCCCAACACCTGTCGGTCCTAAGAACATGAAAGACCCAATTGGACGTTTCCCTGAACGAATACCAGATTGGTTTCTCCGAATTGCTCGACTAAGGGCTGATACGGCAGCATCTTGGCCGATAACACGCTTGTGCAACTCCTTTTCTAGGTTAAGGTACTTCTTGCTGTCAGACTGCGTTAATTTTTCAACAGGGATACCTGAAAGCTTACTGAGAGTTGACATAATATCATCTTCAGTCACGGGAATCGGTTTCCTTTTCTTAGCAATTTGCGAGGTTCTTAGCAACTTAGAAACTAACGTAAAGTCCTCATCAATAATTGCTTTATCAATTGGTGTTAGATACGCAGGTGCAGTTTTTTTAACCATGCTTTGAACGGTAGCACTTGCTTCATCTAACAAATCAATAGCCGAATCTGGTAAATTTTTATTTGTCAAATAACGAGTTGCAGCCTTTACTGCAGTCCGAACAGCAGTATCTGAAATCTCAACATTATGATAGGTTTCATAAGATTTTTTCAACCCAAGTAAGATCTGATAAGCTTCGTCCTCACTAGGCTCTTCAATAGTAATTTTAGCAAAACGACGTGATAAAGCTGCATCCTTTTCAATATGCTTTTGATACTCTTCTTGAGTCGTTATCCCCACCATATGAAGCGTTCCACGAGCCAAAGCTGGCTTAAGAATATTTGCTGCATCTAACGTACTATCAATCCCACTTCCAGACCCCATAATCGTATGCAACTCATCAATAAAGAGGATAATGTGTCCATCTTCTTCGACATCGCTGATAATCTTATTCATACGTTCTTCGAAATCACCTCGAAAACGAGTTCCCGCAATAACACTCATCATATCCAACTCAAGTACACGCATATCTTGGAGTTCGTAAGGAATACTCCCGTTGACGATATGTTGTGCTAGACCATAAGCAAGGGCGGTCTTACCAACACCAGAATCACCGACCAAAACGGGATTGTTCTTAGTTTTACGACTGAGCACTTGCACCATACGCGAAATCTCTTTATCACGTCCAATGATTGGCTCAAGCTTCCCTTGATGTGCCATCTCCGTCAAGTCGCGGGTGAAATCTTCTAAGTCTCCAGCCGTTCCCTGAGGTTTCATCATATCTGAAATTGTAGCACCTGATTTAGATTTCCGAGGTCTACGCAACTCACGTATTGATTTCAGATCTTCTTTAGTAAAGCCCGCAAAACGCTCAACTGTCTTTCGTAAGTCAATCAAACGGACAGAGTCATCTTCATCTTTTATTTTAAAGCCCGTTAAATTTAAGACTCTTGTCGCGAACAAATCAGGGTTCAAGAGCATTGCAAAAAGAACATGCTCTGTACCTATCTCTCCAGCTCCAATAACCTGACTAATAGCTATAGCTTCTTGTAAAACCTCTTGTAAAGCTTTAGATTGCTCCAAAAAACGTACCGTTTTTACGGAGTCATTGGGTGTCTTTTCAAGCGCTAAAATAATAGCAGCTTCATATTCCTCATAAGGAATATCTGAACCATATTCGGCAAAACTTAAACCTGCAACTGAGTCTTGAACAGTTACCATGGCAAGTAAAATATGCCAAGTTTCCAGATAAAGACTGTCAAAACGAGCAGCTTGAAATTGTGCAAGTTTGAAGACTTCCTGCATTTTAAATGAATAATCACTCATAAGTGGAATCCTTTTCTATCTAATCTATATAAAATACTTCGTAACATCCGTGCACGGATTTCTGGAGCATCATTGCCAAGAACTTCGTCCGAAGCAGCTGCTAAAATAAGATTTCCTTCACGTTCGCTAATTATTTTCTCATCAAAAAGAAGCTGTATCAAATCATTAAAGACAGGCTGACTGATACGTTCACCAATATTAGTCATTAAATTACAAAGCATCTGGTGCTGATCAGAAAAACGAATCCTCGTAATTCTGATATAGCCACCTCCACCTCGCTTACTTTCAACAACGTAGCCACGACTTTCTGTGAAGCGCGTCTTGATAACATAATTAATCTGGCTTGGAACAACCTGAAAGAATTCTGCTAAATTCGAGCGTTGGATTTCAGCTATACCCGACTGGGACAATAAGCGTTTGATGTACTCTTCAATATCATCAGACGTATTTTTGGATGCCATTAGCTTCTCCTTTTTAAAATTGATTTCAAAGCAGATTTAACTGATGTCAGAAATCCGATTCTGCGATATTACATTTATCTTAAAATCAGAACTTCTAATTCTGTTTGACTATAACTGACTATTATTATATCAGAATTTACTTTTTTTTAAAACGAAAACAACCGCTCTTCCATCTATAATAGGCAAAGACACCTAAGTTCTTATCTTTTGTGTTAAACATTGTTTATTCTATCTTTATTTGTTTGATGATTGTTTTAAACTTTATGTATTTTCATTAAAATGATAGAATGCTTTATTGACATTTTTTAGGAGGCAACATGGTTTCTTGGATAACAAGATTAATAAAAGGGATTATTATTGCTCTGGGTTTCATTTTACCTGGGGTATCTGGTGGAGTTTTAGCTTCTATTTTAGGGCTTTACGAGCGGATTATCTCCTTTTTAGCACATGTAACAACTGATTTCACTAAAAATATTTTATTTTTCTTACCTGTTGGAATCGGAGGGATATTAGGGATTGCTTTATTTTCTGCTCCTCTAGAATATCTCTTAGAAAATTTCCAAGTTCCTGTCCTCTGGGCATTTACTGGAACGATCGTCGGAACGCTACCAACACTTTTGTCGGAATCAACACAAAATTCTCAAAGAGATAGCGTTGACAAAGTATGGCTAATCTCTACTTTTGTCATTTCTGGTCTAACTCTTTATTTTTTAAACGATTTTGTCGGCACTATTCCAATTAATTTTGCAACCTTTATTATCGCTGGTATGATTATCGCTTTAGGCGTTCTCGTCCCAGGGCTAAGCCCATCTAACCTATTATTGATTATGGGGCTATACTCTCCAATGCTCAATGGCTTCAAAAATTTTGATTTAGTTGATGTTTTCCTCCCAATTGCTATCGGTGGTGCCATTTCTTTGTTGTTTTTTTCAAAAGCAATGGATTGGGCATTGATGAATTATCACTCTCGTGTCTATCACTTTATCATCGGTCTGGTCCTTTCTAGTACTCTCCTGATTATCACCCCGAACAGTCACAATCCAGAAGGTATATCTTATGCTGGATTAAACGTTGAAACCCTAGTCATTTCACTGATTCTATTTATATTAGGTATCTGTTTAGGTGTTTGGATGTGTAATTTAGAAGAAAAATATAAGTAAGATGACTGTATTTACAACTATAAATTGTTCCAATTATGATTCATAAGTAGAACATCCACTCCTTGTAAATAAAATTTTAGTTGAGATTATAGATTATATAGGATACAATTAAATTTGTACTATAATGAAAGGTTTTTATTTAATGAACTATCTTATCACGTTTTTGATTTCTATGATTCCACTTGTTGAACTTCGAGGAGCTGTTCCATACGCCATTGCAACTGGGATTCCTATGTGGCAAGCACTCACTATCGGAGTAATTGGCAATATGCTACCAGTTCCGATTATTTTCTTCTTCGCACGAAAGGTATTGGAATGGGGTGCTGACAAGCCTGTTATTGGTGGCTTTTTTACTTGGTGTTTAAAAAAAGGTCATAGCGGTGGTCAAAAATTGACGAAAGCAGCCGGAGAGCGTGGTCTCTTTATTGCACTTCTGATTTTTGTGGGTATTCCTCTTCCTGGAACAGGTGCGTGGACAGGTACTCTAGCAGCAAGTATTCTTGACTGGAATTTTAAACGTAGCGTTGTTGCTGTTATGCTTGGCGTTATCCTTGCAGGACTTATCATGGGAACACTAACCTCTATTGGACTTAATATTTTAGGATAACTAAAAAGCTTGAAATTTTCTCAAGCTTTTTTTGATGCACTAGATTAGAGTTGAGCTGTATAGGAATTTAGTAATACATTTTTACTTCTTCTTCAAGTGATTGAACCAGCATATTTTCATCTGTTAGTTGAAGAATTTGCAAACCTCTCTGTATTAATTCTTTATCTCGGTAACAGATACCTAGCCGAACCTTTGCCATTCCTAACAAATCAGCACGTTTAGTCTCTTTGGCTATTTCAAGAGTGAGTAGGGTGATTCTTTCGCATTCTTTTTTATTATGATTATACAAGTATATACTAGCAAGATTTGCAAGAATACTATATTGCCGATATTTTATGTCGTGATAATCACTATATTTTTCTAAACTCTCAATAACTTTACCAGTTATAAAATTGATTTTCTCTATCGGAAAGTGAAACAAAATAGTTTGTAATAACTTTAAATCACTTTCATACCAAGTATTCTGTTTTTCCAGGTATTCCCAGATTTTCTTGGTAATTTGCCTAAATTTGTCATCATCAGAATACCCTCCATGCTCCCGAACATGAATAGTAATCTCTAATCTATCAACAATGTGCTCAATCGGTATATCATGATGCGTTTTTAAATAATTTTGAGCAGTTTTTTTGATATCGCAGAGTTCTCTAATCCCAACACTTGGAATGATAGATAGCGATTTATTAATAATTTCTTGTCTTTGACTGGGTTGATACAGATGACAGATATATTGAAACTCTTCCAAACTCATATCGATTTGATTAAGGAGAAACATCATGTTAACGAAAGTTGGTGATATTTTACTGTTCTCAATTTTTGATAGTGTTGTTTGGGAAAGCTCCCCACCACAAACATCTAACTGAGTTAGTCCTTTTGATCTTCTAATTTTTTTGTACACTTTTCCAAAATCCCAGCGCATCATTTTCTCCTAACAATAAATTAATATAAATATGATTAAAGTTTATGTTTTATGCTTTCTGCATGTTTTTATTATAACATTTAAATAATATGAAAGGAGCGGAAAAGTGAAAATAACTCTAATGTCTTCATTATTAGGCTTTAAAAGGCTAGTTGTTTGGATATGGTTTTGGTGACAATGAGGAGGTTAGAATGAGAGAAAACAAATTATAATCTAATAAAATTATTGAGTGTCGTTTGTTTTCATGTTAAAGTATAAAGGAGAATAAAATGATGAAAAAGAAAATGATTACAATGCTACTTACCTTAACGATTACATTAGGAATTGGGGCAACGGTACTTGCTGCAACTTATGGTAGCTCAGCAAGCGGTGTCAGAAATACTGAAAGATGGCATCAACTGTCTTATTTTGGCGAAGCTTGGACAACCAGACGTGGTCAAACCGCACAAATTAATTATTATCGTAGTGGAAGACATATTGGATCAGCAACAGCACACTTAGATTCGTGGAGAACCAGTGGCCGAGCGTATAACAATGTTACTATCTGGGATTCCTTGAATCCAAGGGCACCAAAGACAACCTTCACTTATCGTTACTAATATTTAAGACAGGATAAATCGTATGAGAAAATTTTATTTGACAAAAGTATTACTTGATACTTACACAGGACTACTCGTCTCTCTGTTATTTCATTTTAAAGAGATTACTTTGTCAGCTCTACTATTTGTTCTTTTACTATTGAGTATCAATCTTTTATGTTTCTTATCTTTATTGTTAGCACAAAAGGCCAACTTTAGAGTACTATACATTTTAGGGAAATCAAAATGGAGTTACTTATCTGAAAATTTTGTATTAGCAGTTTTAAGCCTGTTTGCTAGCTTTTTTATAACAGAATTTTTATTTTATGCTTTAGCTAGTGCTGACACACTTATTCTACTTCCGACTTACTTGCTCTCAATGGTCCTTGTACTACAGTCAGTAATCTTATCAAACACTCTAAGGAAATTATAATGACTAAATTAACATTACTGCTTTTTCGTAAACGATTTTTTCTCTTTGCCTTACTGATGATAACAACTTTTTTGATGAACCTCTTTCTTTGGAATGAAACAAGTCAACTTATTAGGATGTTACCGAGATTGTCTCTTATGAACCAAGAGGATTCAGAAGAAATTTTTGAAGTTATCCATATGCCTGATACCGTAGACGGTTTTTTAATGAAAACTTATAGTGATGATGTACAAAATGAGGTTTTTCAGGTGCTTTCAAAGGGACTTTACAAAGAGGGCAGAGCAAGACAACTTTATTATGGCAAGGAAAATTATTTAACGGCAACAGGTGAACTCATTCCTTTAAGTAAGGAAAAATTACCAAATATTATCGAAGGAATAATTCCAGATGTCACAGATATTAATGATCTTCTTGTATTTAATACCAGTCAAGAGGAACTAAGAGATATAGAAGCTTCTATGACGCAGATAGGTTTCCCCTTACGGTTTGCTAGTTGGAGTGAACGTTATCATGAAGATTATGACTACTATTTCGGTAACTTCATTTTTGGTCTCTGTTTGTCACTTGCAATGATGGGCTTTAGTTTTTTAATCATCTATTGGCTAGTATCCTCCTTGGTGAAAATTTGCCAGCAAGATATCCGAGTTTTTCAAATCGTTGGCATCACTAAAAGAACAATTAAGATGCACCTCAGTTTTTTGATTATTCTACCGATTGTTTTTGTCCTAATCCCTTTCTTTTTCTTCGCTTACTCAATTGCCTATTCCATAATTATTGCTGATTATATTTACATTTTTGGAATTAATGCTGTTCTTGCTGCTTATACAATACTTATCGTAAATTGGAAACTGAGGAGGGTCTTGAATGCTTAAGCTTGAAAATATTGAAAAATCATTTAAAAAAACAGTTTTTGCTAAGGCAACTTTAGAAGCAAACGCTGGGGAAATTGTACTTCTAATGGGGAAATCTGGAATTGGAAAATCAACTCTCCTAGACATTATAGCAGGAGTAAAGACAGTCGACTCTGGTAGATATTTCTTTAAGGACGAAGAAATCTTCCCAGAAGACGACAAACAAATGAGCCGCTTTAGAAACCAAAACATTGGATACATCTTGCAAGATTTTGCTTTAATTGACGATTACACCGTCTTAGAAAATTTAACTTTGCCAGCTTTATACCAATCAAAAATGGATATGCCTTTTGCAAAAGAAAGAGCCAAACATTTAGCAAAATACTTTGACATAACAGACATTTTAGATCAAAAAGTAAGGAAAATATCAGGAGGGCAGAAACAACGTGCTTCAATTGCGCGAAGTCTTCTCTTAAACCCGTCTATTATACTCGCTGATGAACCAACAAGTAATCTAGATAGAGATAATTTCGATTTAGTTGTAGATTTGTTTTTAAAACAAAGAGAAAGAGGCAAGGTTCTCATTATTGCTACACATGATGAGCGCTTACTTGAAATAGCTGATAAAGTCTATCATATTACAGACTGCAAATTGATGTTAGACAACCAGTAACCTCTTGCCCTTTATTAAATGTTCTATAGGCACTAAAAGGGACTTCCCTCAAAAAAATAGATGTAGACCCCAAAGGAATGCAAACGTCTTGAATTATAAACAAAAAAAGATAACCGAGGCTATCTTTTTTTTGTTTATTTGTTAAGTGCAGCTGCCATTGTAGTAGCAACTTCAGATTCAAAATCGTTAGAAGCTTTTTCGATACCTTCACCAACTTCAAAACGAGCAAATTCAACTGCTTTAGCATTTACTGAATCAAGGTATTGTTCAACAGTCTTGCTGTCATCCATGATGTAAACTTGTGCAAGCAGCGTATATTGTTGGTCTACTTTTGTATTATCAAGCATGAAGCGCGCCATTTTACCAGGAATAATTTTATCCCAGATTTTTTCTGGTTTGCCTTCGGCAGCCAATTCAGCTTTGATAGCTTCTTCAGCTTTAGCAACAATTTCATCTGTTAGTTGTGCTTTTGATCCATATGTCAAGAATGGAAGGGCTGGTTTGTCAACCATAGCACGACTTTCATTGTCTTGTTCAATCGCATGGTTTAACTGAGCTAATTCATCCTGAACAAATGCTGAATCAAGTTCTGTATATGAAAGAACAGTTGGTTTCATTGCTGCAACATGCATGGCTACTTGTTTAGCAAGAGCATCATCTCCACCATCAATAACAGTGATAACACCAATACGGCCACCATTGTGTTGGTAAGCCCCAAAGTGTTGCTCATCAGTTTTTTCAACAAGAGCAAAGCGACGGAATGAAATTTTTTCTCCAATTGTAGCTGTTGCACTGACATAAGCATCTGCTAAAGTTTCGCCTGATGCCAATTTCACTTGAAGAGCTTCTTCATTGTTAGCTGGTTTACTTTCAGCGATTGCTTTTGCTGTTTCTTCTACCAATGTAACAAATTGTGCATTTTTTGCAACAAAGTCAGTTTCTGCATTCACTTCAACAACTGCTGCAAAATTCCCATCAACATAAACACCAGTTAAGCCTTCAGCTGCAACACGGTCAGCCTTCTTAGCTGCCTTGGCCATACCTTTTTCATGGAGCAATTCAATTGCTTTTTCCATATCACCATCAGTTTCAACAAGAGCTTTTTTAGCGTCCATAACGCCAGCACCTGATTTTTCACGCAATTCTTTTACTTGAGCTGCAGTAATTGCCATTTTTGATTTCCTCCAGGATTTATTGTTTTCGAAAATAATAAAAACGAGACAGAGCGGTTTGCTTTCTGCCCCGTTTGATCTATTGATTAAAAAGTTGTAATTATGCGTTGTCGCCTTCAACAACTTCGACAATTTCCTCAATTGAATCAGCACTTGATTCAGATACAAAATCAACATCT
>CAZPYI010000032.1:0-17613 GCA_964590305.1 uncultured Streptococcus sp. | reverse complement strand
ATTTATAAATTAATATAAAAAAAATCAAAAAAAAGAATGTAGTTATTAAAACGCTTTGTTTATCTTTCATTTTTCCTCCTGTTTCTATGCTGATATTATATCACAAAACGAAGATGTGGTGATAACGTGTTTTATTTTGATTTAATTGTGTTAGCAACGTTTTCTAGCGCTGCTTTTAACGTGTCTTTTGAAACGTTTTGCGATTGAATAATTCGATTAAAGTCGCCATCGTCTAACCAAAGGTGTGTGAATCCTGCTTCTTCCAGTTTATTCACCGTGTCAATGCTACCAATTCCAAATGTGCTGCCGTTCATGCACCCCACGTAACCTTGAGTTCCTGAATTTGAACGCATAACATAATTAAACATATACTTTTCTCCTTTTTCGTTTGCTTGTATAATTTCTTCAACGATAGCTTTTTGTGATGTCCCTTTAAGCCTAAAACCTGTATCGTAAGTTGTACTATACGGTAGCTTAGTCAAGTTAAACACTGCACCGCCATTTGCGCCAGCAGCGCCGCCTTGGTTTTCTCCCAGAAACCAACCATAGCCATCACCAGCATCACTATCAAAAATAGCTATGTGCGAGTATGGTGTCCACCCTGAGACAACTTTAAAAACTACAACATCACCCCCTTGTAAATCTGATACTTCGTCAAAGTAGTTGAGCGTTCCGTTTGTTTGCCGTTGCTCCCAGATATCGCGTACATAGCCAGTCACAGTACAGTTTGCGTAAGGTACCCCTAAATACTGGCAATATTTTGCATAACCATCCCAACATTGGAAGCCGTAAGAACCATCAATATCATAGCCTTTTCCCAAGACCTGTGCCTTAAATTCCGAATAATTCATGTCACTACTCCTTAATTTGACTTACATTCATCAAAATACAAGTGACACCAGACAGTAAAACTGTTGATGCTACTACCGTCCAATTGACGTCACTTATAAGTGCGCTAGAGCCGATAACTCCGATTGCAGCCTGAGCCATAGTTTTTACTGTTTTAATTGCTACTTCTTTTATCCATGTATTCATTTTTTCACCTCTTCCTCTAAATCGTGAATACGATTGTTTGCAACGTTGATTTTCTCTTCAAGAACAAATGTTCTTTTAATAATGTTGTTGTGTTCGTTGACTTCTCTTTCTAAGCGCTCTAAGCGATAAGCTGTCATTTTTGCACTAGTAACTACCCCTGCAAAACTGCCTAAACTAGCACCAGCAACGCCGATTAAGGCGACTAAAACTTCACTTGTCATAAATCTCCTTTTCTAAATCGGATATGGATCATCAGTCTGATAAGTGACTGTCCCGTTTACTGTAAGAGGTGCTACATTCATATTTTTAGTAAAAGTTGCCATACTCCCATTTTGAAAAAATTTTTGTTTCCGACTTCTATCGTACTGAAAGGAATTTCCGATTGTCACATCAAAACTCATCATAGTTTCAAATACAGGTCTGTAACCTAAAGGTAACACTTCTTCAAGAGTCGTATATGCGTCTCCTCTTGCAGTTGTTTGATTCGAACCTACGTATACAGTTACCGTACTCCCTAATCTCACGAGGTTAGCTGTAACGCCATATCCGATTCCTATGTTTGTGGTGTAGAAATCTCTAAAACTTTCAACAATTTTAGTGAGGGTAGCTGTAGTTCCTGTGCTAGAAACTGAATAAAGTGGAAACTGAGAGAGGGTACTCGTAGTTAAAAGGTTACCTGTCACTAAACTTGTAACTAGTTTTAGCGATACTTGATTATTGACTACAGCATAACTTTCTTCAGTTGGCGCTCCTGTAACAGTATTAATTTTTGATAAATCAACTTCCAAAACAAGGTAACCTGTGTAGTTTGCAGGGACTGTCAAAGACACTGTATCGTTGATATAGACTATTCTGCCTTGAATAATCGCCCAACCGCTTGCGATAGTGACGTTCAGCCCACTAACTGTAGCTGAAAATTGGTTACCATAATTTTTTAGAACGTGTGATTTTTGATTACTCAATTCGTTGATGATTTTAGAAAACTCTTTAGATGTTGTTTTGACATAATCAAAAATATGCCCATTAACTCCATTAGCCATGTTCTTCAAGCTCCTTTTCTATGTAAGGTTGTAGTTTCTCTGGCGCTTGGTCTATCGAGTATTTTCCAGCAAGAATATATCTTGCCCAAATTCTAGCTAAAGCTGTCATAATTCTCCCTCTAAATTTCCTAATGACATCATCATCAACGCTTCTTCGATGTCTTCAACGCGTTTTGTCAAAGAAACTTCTTCGATTTTGCTTAAATCTGTCCATTTATTATCTTGCCAGTTATACTTTGGCTTTTTGATGTTTGCATCTGGCGGCGATTCCACAAAAGGTTGTTTGACTGTTATTGTAGCGTCTAAAAAAACGACTGCAAAAGGCACGTCGTCTGTACTTATGTAAACTTGTTTCATGATTTTACCTTTCTAATCTTCAAAATTATCTATCAAGCGACTTCTGACATTGCCACAAGTTACTTTTAAAGCTTCTAAGTCATTTGACACACTTAAAGCGGTGATGACAGACTTGTAATTAATTCCCTGATAGTATATATCAGCATACAATCCTGTTTCAATTTCGTCTATATCAAAGTTCTGACTGTCGAAACGAATATAAAAGCTTATCTCATGACTATAAGCATTACCTTTAAGTTCGCTGTTAGCAACACTTTCGTAAGATGGTTTATCAGTTGCTGTCGTATCATAAAGATAAGTAGTTGTTACGGTTGGTCGTGTGATAGTCGTGTCGTTTGGATTTTGAGTGATGCCATTCTCAGCAAGATAATAAGTTGCTAAAATCGTTGGGTTTTCCATGTCACTTACATTTTTGTCAATAATCAATAATTCATTTTCGTTTCCAGAATTTGAACGCTTGATAAAGACATCCCATCCAAAAATCTCGCTTGTAGTATCTGTGAAGCGAATTGTTTTTGCATTGGCCTTAAAAGCAGTAAAGATTCTCTCTTTTGATAAAGACTTAAAATACCACTTGATATTGTATTTCTTAAAGCCGTTGATTAAATATGAATTTAACTTTCTTGTATTCACATCAGTAGCTTGATAGGTGTGAGAGGTGTTGCTTTCTATTTGAATATCTAAAGCAGATAAATTCTTAGTACTATCTTGTAGTAGATATTTCCTGACAAGATTTAGTCCGTGCAGTTCAAAGCTTGATCCAGAAATTTGACGAGTAACAATCGTGCTATCTGCAAGACCTAAAAGACCTCGACACCTTATTTTTTTCTTTTCAGAGGAGTCTACAAACCCAAAATACCAGACTTTACCACTGATTAAATCCTTAGCTCGCAACCAATCGCCAGTAAAAACCTCGACTTCCCTATCGAGTTCAAATTCACTTTTTACAGTTGCATCTATCTCATCAACTGTAAAATCGTAACTATCGCAAAATCGTTCTTCTTCGTAAGGTGTCAAATCCCAACGATACAGAGATATTGATAAAATCAAAAGACATCAACCTCCTTATAAATGACACATTCAACTTGCGCTCCTTGTGTGTCGAAAACTATAACTGATTCGCCAAGCGGAACGTGAACAAAACCTGTCTTGGTAACATCTTGTTGTTGGTAGACACTTGATTGATTCCCATCAGGATCTACCAGTAAAGCTGTGCGCTCTTGAAAAAGGCTAGACACTTCAAGAGACCAACCTTTTTTTATAGTGATGTCATAACCATCATTCGCAACAATCTTTGAATTTGCCAAAATTTGCCATTTTGGATTCACGACTTCTTTATCAATTGCGCTGATTTTGATTTTAACGGGAGACATTCGAGAGTTTTTATTGACAAGATATAAAGAACTGTTGTTTATATTAAAAACTGTCTGTCTTTCGCTTGAAATTGTTCCAAATGTAAATGGAAAAATCGTTGGAAGTAAAAACCCATCAGCAGGAACAGAATTCTTTGACGGATCATCACGTAATTCTTGTATAGAGTACCAGGAAGAGAGCGATTCAAATTCTATACTTTCATGTAGCTTGTAAGCTGACCATTTGTCACTCTTAGTCAAATTAGATATTTCAATGATTTTAGTATAGGTCGTATATTCAAGTGTATACTCTAAAAAAAGAGGTACTTGACTTATGAAGCTAATAAATTCATCAAAAACTGAGTAAGCATCGTCTTTGTCAAGATGACCAAATATGATTTCTCCACTTATTTTTTGTTGCGAAAGTTCATTTTTAGAAACTCTGTAAGCTCCATTTTCACCAACAAATTCATTTGAACGCTCAAAGCCCAAGCCTTCTGGAGTATGAAAAATCACTCCAGATTCACCGTTGAGAAAAAAACGGTGATTATTGTTATTTATTAATGAAAAACCGTCTGCCATTTAGTAGCCTCCTCTTTTTTGAATTTTTCCGATTTCTTTAGCTATTCCATTCAAGTCTTTAAAGTAAAAAGTGGAGTCTTTTTTCGCTATGTCGCTTAAAATACTTATCATTGTGATAAGTTTATCTTCCATTGCTACTATTTTTGAAGCAACAATCATATTGCTGGCGCTATCTCCGTTGGTAGAAGCTGTAGAACCTACCAGTGTTAGATTTCTGACGAATTCGGAATCTTTAGGAATTCCTACACCATCAGCGTAGTGAGGGAATAATTTTTTAGTCTTTCTAGCTGGTAAAACTTTAGAACCTCTTGGCAAAGGAAGAAGTACATCGCGCCCTTCTGGAATAAAGGACTTGCCATTCGGTAAAGTAACTAACTCTTTGTATAGTGGTCCTTTTTGGTCGTTTACCATAGCTAAACCACCCGGATGATAGTTTGTACCTTTTGCATTTTCGGTGTGTTTTGTGAAGATATTAACCGTCTTGTCTTTGATTGTATCTATCCAATTTTTTACGCCCGATAAAACATTCGAAGCATTATCAATAGCATTAATCGTTACAGTTTTATCGTTCACACCTCTTATGTTTTCTTTAGCATTATCTGTAGGTGTTTTCGTTAAGTCATTTGCATTAATTCCTACAGGGCTATACTGCTTAACTTCATTGATTTTAAAGTTTGCTTGGCTTGTCGGTCCACTAGTGTTATCAGAAGCGTTGACAGATGCTGGTGTATTCTGTTTAACATCGTTTATCTTGAAATTTGCTTCACTCACTGGTCCCCAAGTGTTATCTGTGGCGTTGATTTCCTTGGGAGGAACACCTCTACCGTTATAATCTTCTAAATTATTTTTAGCAGAGTCTATAGCTCCATTAACATTTGTAGCATCACCTTTTAAGATTTTTTGATCCGTTTGTTTTTGATTAAATTCATCAATCGAAATTTTTCCTGTTGCTAATTGTTGTAACAAATCATCATTCTCTGCTATTAATTTTTTATTAGCAGGTGTTAATTTGTTGTAATCCTCCAGAGATAGTCCACTATCCTTTATTTTTTGAAGAGCATCATAGTTTTCTGCGTTTAACTCTTTTATAACTGGCGCGTAATCATCCCATAAGCCCAGCTCAAACATTGTTTGTGCCATCAATTCAGGAGTATTAGAACGAAGAATAGCGGTTTTTTCTACGAGAGACATCTCATTCCATTTTCCACTTGCTGTCAAAGCTTCTTCGACTTTGATTGGAACATCACTGTCTAGTAAAGCTTTTTTATTTACGAATGACAATTCATCCCAATAGCCATTAGCAACTCCAGCCTCAACAATCATTTGTTTTGCTGTAGTAGACATTTTGGCTTCTATAGCACCAAAGCGCAATTCATCCCATTTTTCTTTTGACTGAGAAGCTTCAGTAACTTTTTCCTGTGCATTGCTGTCGACATTTGCTTGTTTTTCATCTAAAACTAAACTATTCCAAGTTTTACCAAATTCAGTTGATGCATCACCAACCAGTTTTGTTTTATCTTTGAAATCATTAGCCATGAGGCCATTGAATGTAGTTAGATTGCTCCAACCTTTCATGATTTCTTCGTTGGCTTCTTTCATGGCGCTTCTAGCAGCTCCCATTGATTCATCGTTTTTATCTAAAATTTGCCCGTTATAGATACCGACTTGACTTATTAATTCAGGATATTTTTCAAGAATAGCCGCAATTTGACTATCCATTGCGTGAGTAGCATCTTTTTGAGAATCTTCTAGCAATTTCAAAGATTCTTTAGCAACCTTACTATTTTCCATACCGTTATCTTTGAAATACTGTAGCATTGTTTTTTTCATCTCGGCATAATGCTCTTGCACTCCTTGACGCTGTTTCCCTAAATCAGACATCCATGTTCTTGATTGTTCTAAAGAAGCGCTAGCTACGTCTCCAGTCATCGCCGCTAGAATGCTTTTGCCTTCCTTTTCAGAGACATTCAAAGTGCTAACATAAGCTTCTGCACTGCCTTTTGACAGATCCTGAATCATTTTTAGTTGAACAGCTGTGTACTCACCACCATTTTCGGCAGCTTGTTGTCTAATAATAGCAATTTGTTCGCTATTACCTCTGATAGTTTCAAGTGCTTTATTATCAATCTCGGTTTGTTGTGACATGATTTCAGTTAAAGCATTTTGAATATCTTGTGGCATTTCGCTAATCATAGTCTTGAAAGCATTTTGCTTATTTAAAATATATTCTTCAAGAGTTGTACCAATCTGAGTTAGATTATCGACCATTTTTGGAGTAGCTTCAGACAAACCTTGTTCTACTAAAGAAAACGCAGTTCCTGCTTGACCTCCGATATCTTTGACTTTAGTCATTGTATCGTCTGCGGTGACTCCTACGTCAATACCCCATTTGCTAACACGTTCAGCAGAGTTAGCAGCTTCCTCTCCAAAACCTTTCCATGCAGCGTAACCAAGCGCAACTACTCCCGCTGTCGCTAAAACCAATCCTGCTGGACCTACTAAAGCTCCTAGGGAGCCTATCATGGCACCAACTCCACTAGTTCCTGCAGCAGTAGCCGAAGCTGTACCAACGCCAGTTATACCTGTTGCTAATCCAGTTAGAGCGCTTTTTTCGGCGGACTTAGCTATTAATTCAACTATTCCGCCACTTAATTCTCCAATAGCGCTACGAGTATTACCGATGATACTTATTCCGCCACCCAATATTTTAAGGACAGGTCCGGCCGCTGCTGCAATCCCCATCCATTTAAGGATGTTTTGTTGTTGTTCACTGTCTAATTCATTGAATTTTTTAGCTAAATTACCTAAGTTCTCAACAAAAGGCGTAACTGCTTTTAACGAATTTCTTAAGGCATCAACGAACGGACCTCCTAAATCAATAGCAGCATCGACAATCTCATTCCTCAACATTTTGAGTTTTGATTCTGTTGTTTCGTATCTAGTGCTTGCTTCGTTAGTCAGCGCTGTGTTTTCTGACCACGCTTTGTTCGACATATCGACAGCGCTTGTCATAGTGTCTGAAGCGAGTGCCAAGGATTTTAGCATGTTTGATTGTCTAACTCCGCTCAATCCCATTTCGTCTAGCACTAATGTAGCTGATTCGCCTTGACTATCTAAGTCGCCCAAGCCTTTTATAAATGCTTGTATCGCTTCGATAGGCTTGTTTTTCCAAGTAGTTGCAAACTGTTCACTACTCATACCGGCAATACTTGCAAATTTATCTAAAGATTCTCCGCCTTTCGTTGCTGCAGTTTCGATAGCTGTTAACGTTTGGGTCATTGCCGTTCCACCAGCTTCAGCTTCAATACCGACCGAACTCATGGCTGTAGCCAAACCTAAAATTTCTTGGTTCGTTAATCCTGCCAATGTCCCAGCCGATGCCAATCGATTTGACATTACAACGATATCTGATTCGGTAGTAGCAAAATTATTACCTAATGCTACAACTGACGATCCAAATCGTTGATATTCGTCACTTGTTAAACCAGTAATATTAGCTATTTTTGCAATAGCGGTCGCTGCATCTTCAGCAGATAAGTTGGTCGATTCACCCATGTCTAGCATTACTTTTGTAAAGCTGACAACGTCTTGCGTTTTGATTCCCAACTGACCGGCAGCTTCTGCAACTGCTGCAATTTCAGTGTGACTAGCTGGTAAAGTTTTAGCTAAACCTCTTAGTCCATTTTCTAAATCACTGTAAGAATAAATAACTTTGCCGTTTGAATCCACGACTTCATCATTTGTTTTACGAACACCAGCAAACGCACTTTCCCAAGAAATAGCCGCTTTAGTAACTGCCAAGGCACCAGCCATAATCGGAGCTGTCACTCCAACAGTAAGTGTTTGACCAACTTTTGAGACACCATCACCAAAAGCAGCAATTTTTTTGCCACTCTCAACATAGCTATCTCCGTGCTGTTTCATCCATCCAGTGACACCTTGTGTCTCAACTTGCAACCTAGCCATTTGCCCTGTTGTATTTTGCAGTTGCATTTGATAATTCGCTAATTTTCCATTAGCTTCTTGCAATTGTGCCGCTAAACGCTTAGTGCTATCTGTAGCTTCTCCGTCCACAAAAGATTCATCGTAAGCCTTTTTTAGTGAAGAAACTTGATTTTTTTGAGCAGAAATAATTTGAGAGAGACTGTCGTATCTAGTTCCTAATTTTCCAAGCTTATTACCCGCCATATCAGCGATTCTCATATTAGCTTGCATTTCTTTAGCTAAATATGTGACTTGTTTTTTAGAATTAGCTACGCCTTTCCCGAAATCTGCATCGTCAAGGCCTAACTTGATGACCATATTCCCTAATGGTGTTGCTCCTGCCAAATTATCTACCTCCCTTCACTAGTTCACTTAACGGTCTTACTGTCTTTTGTTTTTTAGTTTTTTTATTATTCAAAACAATTTCATATAAATACTTAACATCAGTATTCAAAACATCATTAATTGTCCAGTTTGGGTAATTGGAAAGAATCGCTTTAACAATTCCCATCTGTAACTCGTGATGTTTTGTTGGTGTTATTTTTTTACTTTTGGGTCGCTTTCTACCTCTTCAACAGGACGTTCGTACCCCAATACACGATATAGAATAATATCCATAATCTGTGTGTGATTTTCAGTATCAATCCCATCAAGAATGACACTTCCAGTTAAATCTGAATCACCAAATAAATCTGCAACAAAATCAGCTCTGAATTTTGCCAACTCAACATTAGTAGGCTCTATGTCTTTTCCGTCTTTGTCTTTTTTCCAAAGTTTAGCTTCATTTTCTGTGTACTCTAATGCTTTCCGATAAGGTACAAAATCTTGAGTGAAAGTTTTTTTCTTCCCCTTCACATTTAAGTCCAAACGTATTTCTGACATGTTTCTCCTCCCTTAATTTAAATAAAAAAGGCTAGTCGATAGACTAACCTTGAGTGCTAAAATTAGTCAACAGGTCCTAAGACTGCCGCTTTTAGAGAAGCGACATTTTCAGTTCCGTAAGCACGCATAACTTTTACCATCTTACTTACTGTGCCAATTGTCATATTGCGTGAAACTGCATTATGTACATACTCACCAGCTTCTGGTGTGAAATCTTCGTCAGTCTTAGTAGCCATTGAATAACCATCACGGTTGAATTTTCCGGCCACAATCGCGAAAGCGACTGGTTCTCCGTATAAATCCTCAGCTTCTGCAACAACTGCTGTGTAAGGCGGTTCTGTGGCATCTCCGAAAGCATCGATTCCTTCTTTGAATACAATCAATCCCAGCAACTCTTGCTCAATTACATTAGGTACATCAAGCAAGCCGAAGTTAGCTGCTACTGATCCCGTTCCTTTTGCTGAGATATAATACTCTCTGTCACCAGCGTAGACCTTGACGGCTTCCTTTGATAAACCGGTTAATTCAAAACTAGTAGGACCACCTTTAGTAGGAATCCCTTCTAAAACATGAATTTCTGCAGTTTCATCAGGAGTTAAATCTTCTTTTAGTTTGCGTGTCGATAATTTACTAAATCCGTAAGTTTCTGCCATTTTTTGTTTCCTTTCAAAATAAAAGACATTGATTAATAATCAGTGTCATGAATAGTTGTGTTTTTCCGATAGCGCCTTGCATCTACAAAGCGTTTAGTTTCGTTGAAATAAGTGTCTAATCCGCCATTAAGCTGTCCGAACCCTTGCGCTTGCATAACCCCTTTAACAGCTTTCGCAATTTCCTTTGTCAGTAATCTGTTCAAGGATTCTACATTGATTTGAAAATTGAATTTCAAAGAAACAGGTTTGTCAGCCATATAATAGGCGTTTGTTTGTGGACCATCAAAAACATCAATAATAATAAATGGTTTTGAAACATCCAATGTTTCTGGAGCTTCATAGAATTTAATATTTGTTTTTCCAACTTTAGTCAGAATAGTCTCGTTAGCTATCAGAGCATCATAGACTTCCATCCATATATCTTTCATCTACCTAGTTCCTCCAGGCCTTCTCGCATCTTTTTAAAAGCTATATTCTTAGACTTATCAGCCGCTCTCTGAACAGCGCCCATTCCTTTAGGTCTTACATACTTCCCAAAACGAGTGTAGCCAAATTCGTTTAGATGGACTAACCGCCATCTATCTTGATCACCTCGCCAACCGACATCAACTGTCTTAATGCCACTTGAAGCACCTTTGATTCCTGATTTAACAACTTCGTTGTAAGTAGCCCCAGTTTTACGGTAATAAGCAACAGAATCTTTAACAATATTGACTATATCGTCACCAGTATTTCGCAAAGCTTTATTGACTACTCTATTAGTCTTAGCCGTTCCCAATTTGGCTTCAATATTTCTAATAATGTTATCAGCACCTTTTACAGAAAAACTCATGAGGTCACCCCCAAGATTATTTTTACAAATTGACTGTTTTCTAAATCTGGTGCAAAGTCTATAATGTCCCAAACTTTGTTTCTATATCGGTAATCATCAAGAGTAACTTTGTGCTTATTATCTGGTAGGTAATCTTCAAAAGGATCGCGAATTTTTATCGTGATAGCTTCCTTGGTTCCTTTGGCACTTAAAATCTCCCTATCTTTGGAAGATGGATTATAAGCAAGGCAAGTACAAGAATACAATTTTTCGAATTCTTCCTCGTTTGGGTCTGGCCCATCTGTCGGAGCAAACTCAAAAAAAGAAACAGGGATGTTTAAAGAACCAGCAACAATTTCAGGTTTTTTGTAATTTGGATTAATCGTCATCAGACTCACCAACCAAGTCTATAGATGCGTCCATAATCACAGTTTGAAAGTTATCATAAAAATATTCAAGCGACTCATTACGTAAATAACGAACACGCTCAAAAACTAACTCTTTACCTTTTCGATAATCATTTGGGCTGAAATTACCAATGAGAGACTTAATGTCCTCAAAAGAATCATCTAGCTGTTTTCCGATATCTTCATCCTCCGAAGAATGGAAGATACGAAAGCGAGCCTTATATTCTTTAATGAATATTTCTTCGTTCATATCTCACCCCCCTTATTTTTTCGGTTCTTCTGTACGCTCCAAAAAAGAGCTATCAAGATTACTTTCAACCTCTTTAGCTCTTTTGATAGTCATATCAATTTTTTGATTAGCTTCATAAATTTCTTTTGTTTCTTTATCACGAAACTTTTTCAATACTTTAAATTTAGCCATAAAAATCACTACCCTTCTGGTACAGTAGAAATAGCCAAATCCCAAATTGCAGCTGCTTTATCATCTTTCGCTTTACCAAAAACAAATGTTTTTGCAGCAAATAAATCCAAATCTTCCAATGCTAGCGTTTGATCATATTTGGAAATTTTAACCCCGCCAGCGGCGATTGCATCATACCTGTCTTTTACAAAACTTAAAGCTTTTCCAGTTTCTTGTGCTTCAGATTCAATAATTTGAATATTAAAAGGTGTATTTTTAATATAAAGTCCTGCGTTACTGATAGTAGTGAAGGCAATATCAATGTCTGTTGAATCTTCAGGAGAAATAACTAGATAGAGTTTTCCAGCAGTATTTAAACGTTTGCCGTTTTCCTTCACAGAATGATATTTTTTGATTTTACCCATTTCTAATAGATTTTCTTTCCCGTTAGATAGAGGGTTAATTGTCAATGTTTCTTGAGAAGTTTTAACTGGATAAACTCCGTCTGTGACAGCTGTGCCTTTAGCAACTTTACGATTAAGACCAACCGGTTGGTCTTTGCCAGTACCTGTTAAGAATGCCAATTCAAGAGCAACTGAGAAAGCTTCTTGGATTTGTAGACGAACAAATGATTCCACCCATGAAGGGCCAAATTGCGCTAAATCTTTTGGCAAGACAACAAATGCCGTTAGTTTGTTTTGGATTGCTTCTTCTTCACTGAATGTAGCATCTAATTGACCCTTGATATCATCAAAAATTTTGCCCCAAACAGCAACACCACTAGTTTCAGATTTCAAGAATTTCAAGCGTAGTCCTGCATTTTTCAACCCAATTGCCGCTAAAAGTGGGTGTTCTGAAACAACATCTTCAAAAATGTTATCGATCGTTTCTTGCGGTAACATCGTTTCTTCTTTATAACCTACTTCCGTACTTACTTCGTTGAAAAATTTACGTTGTTCAGCGCTTAATTTTGCATCTAAACTGTTCCCTGCGGCATAAGAAGCAGCTGCGACTTCCCCTGCTTTTTTGGCTTCTTCAATCATTAAGTCAAGCATTTCTCCGTACAGTTCGCCTGTTTTTTCAGTTGATTCGTTGTTTTGAACTGCCTGAATCCATGCAGTTTTAGCGTTTTCAAAATCAGTTGATAATTTAATTGTCATTATATGACCTCCTATTTTTGTAATTAAAAAAGAAACTTCGCAAATGGTGATTCATTTACTTGTTTCTTAGTTTCTCCATCTTTTTTTAAGTTTTCTGTGACGTTGTTAACTATTTTATCGATCTGCTCATCATTGAAATTCATTTGAAGCGTAGGCGTTTGCTGTTTTTTCAACTTCTTGACTTCATCAATTAGTTTTTGTGGAATTAATCCACTACTAGCATCAGCCACCATTAATGGTTTCTGTTCATTTTCAAACATAATTTTATCTGCAAAACCTTTTTCAACAGCTTCCTCAGCAGTCAACCAAGTTTCATTGTCCATTAGCTCCAAAATGTCTTCTTTAGATTTTCTAGTTTTAGCTATATAAGCATTAGCTAGAGATGAATTAGCTTTTTGTAAAATTTCACTAGCTTTATCCATGTCGTGATAATCACCACCAGCGCCCATTGAAACATTGTGAATCATCAGTTTACCTACAGGACTTATCGCAACTGTGGTAGCTCCCATTGCGATAATGGAAGCAGCAGAACCCGCCCATACAATATTAGCAGTAACTTTTCCGTGATACGAACGTAAAGCGGTGTATATTTCATTGCCCATGTCAACTAAACCACCGCCCGAATTAATTGTAAGTTCAACATCTTCGTTTGTCTCAGGTAAGAAGTTCAAAACATCGTTTGGACATGTTGCATCCATTTCTAGCCAATCATAGATCCATTTATCGTCATTTGATACAATTGGACCATTAATTTTAATTTTTACTGTCATTTATTTTCCTCACCTCCCTTCGTTTGTTCCTGGTAATTCTTAGTCATGATGATTTTTTGACCTTCACCATTCGGTAGTTGTTCAAATTCCAAGTTATCACGAACTTCATCGACATAGAACGCACCAGAAGAAACGATTTTATCAATTTGCGTTGCGTTTTCAATAATATCTACTGGTAAAACATTTATAACTCTTATTCGTTCACCATTCATGTACTCACGACGACTCAATACTTTAACTATCAACTCATCTTGTATTTTTTTAACAAGTGGTGCAGTACAAGTTTTTCTCATTGCTTTAATGTTAGAATCTAATTCAGATTTTTCACCATAGATTAGCGCTGTAGGAACACCAACTGCATTAGCTACAATATCAATTAATGAGGTTATCATTTTATTGAGTTCATCTAGTGACTGATTTGATACTCCTTGTTTATTTGTATATTCTTCGTACGTAAAACCCTTTAGTTGAGGAACAATTGCTACTGACTTAGTTGTAAACGAAGCGAATACTTTGTCCATATACCGCTGAAGTTTCTTTGTTTTTGATTCTCCATCTTCGCTTTTTTTGTCACTAATTGTCCCTGTACCTTCCATTCCAACTGTTGCACGAATTTGATTATTTCTCATAGCAACCTCTAAAATTCTACCAAACAACTCAGAGTAATCGTCAAATAAGCCTTTCATAAACGTATCAAGTTGATCATTGTTATATTCAAGGAAAATAACTTCTGACATTTTGAATGTTTTTTCAAAAGTATAATTTTTAATTGTCACCATTGAAAAGGTGTCCTCATATACCGCATATTCTCTTCGATAATAATTATCCGCAATCAATAGCTGATTATCATCAGTGACAATCACAAGAACTGCATTGTCATCTAACAGCCGATAAAAAAACTTTTCCCAAAATATTGCCGCCGACATATCGGAGTTTGGTTTAACATTTAAAATATAATCCCAATCATCAGCATTATTTTTATTTTTAAATTCAATTTTTAATGTTGACATTGTACGGGCAACGAAATTCAAAACAGTGTCTTTAGCCATAGTTTTTAAATAAGCACGATTCGCCGAAACATCACGAATATCTACGTCAAGCATCCAGTCCGTTTCACGATTTTTATTAAAAATATAATCTACTAATCCCAATTTTTCACCTCCTTCCAAGTAAATTAGATAGTTAGATCACCAATCCTTTCTCTTGAATTTCCTGCCCGATTTATTTTCAATCTTTTCAGGCGGTTTGTGTTTACGACCTAAATAATTAGTCGTCACACGAGAAAAATATAACTTATTGCCACTGCAGTAGTTTTGAACTTCACGCTCAACATTTAGGTAATGTGGTTTATATGCCATGCCAATCACTCACTTTCTATTTGAAATATTCCCAATCAACAACGCAACAAATAAAAATACAAAAAATAGCGGTATAAGAAAACACCAATATTTGATAAAAATTCTTGTTCTGTCAAATGAACCCAATCACTTAGCATGATAACCGCAGTCCTCTCTTATGCCCTATTGTGTCAAGACTTGGCATTTTATTTTCGTGATACCCTTCAATATCAAACCCTTTGATTTCTATAGTTTGTTTTCCGAAAAAATCAGCATCAGCATTTTCTGTTTCTGCTTCAAAATTGTACAGAATAGACACCAATCTATCTTCGAATATTCGTTCTCCTTTGTAATAAACAACAGGTACAGAGTCCAAATCTTGAAGTGTGATTTCTAGAAGATTAGATGATTCTTTTAAATCAAAACATTTTCTATTAAAACCCATATATAAGCTATCTCTTTGCTCTTTTTCAAAGCCTTTGCAAGCTTTTTTAAACCATGACCACATGTATTTTCTCCTTTAAAAATCTAACTCATCCAACATATCAAAAGCTTCATCATAATCAACTTGTTCATCAAGTTCATTAGCTTTATACAGTGCATGAATAAAAGCTTGAAATCCATCTGTTTTACGCTTGATTTCTTCCTTTTTTAGAAATTGTTTTCCACTTTGAGTCTCTTTTACAAATACATTGTTAGTGAACCATCGCATCAGTGGATTGTCTCCAAAAATAAATCTATGATTAGCAAATCCATCTTCTACCCTTGGTGCAAGTAAAGGATGTAAATTTGAAGGTCTTTTTAGTCTAATTACCTCAAAACCTTCTTTTTCTAACATTGGACCTAAAACATCAGCTTTGTAATTATCCATAACGATAACTCTTACTCCATACTCATCTTTTGCTTTTAAAAACCAATCAACAATATGTTTAGGATTTAATGATGGTTCATCGACAACTTTCATCAGCCCTAATTTTTCCCAGTGTTTTATTGGGGCTCTCTTCTCACTACCAATCAACTGTTCTTTCATTGAATAACCATAGTGGACATCACAAAATTGTTTCATTGCGAAAGTAAAAGATTTAAAAGCATACTCCTCAGTTTTTCTGTTTTTGAACAATAATCCGCATGTTGCAAAATCCCGAACACTACCAAAGTCAAGAGACCCTATAGGCACAGTGTCTAATTTGAAAAAAGGTCGATTCGTTGCCATCATTTCTTCTTTAGTTGCTACCGAATTTTCCATGTTGTCTTCGAGAAAATCCATACGCTTAGTAACAAATGCAGTTCGCCCAGATGGCTCGGTTGACAATTTTTTATATTCTTTCATAATTCGATTAAATAGGCGTTTACCACGCTTATTTAAAGGTGGTTGCAATGCTGGGTTAGCTTTTGGCCAATTATCTGGATTATCCATTTCTTCGATATCATCAATTTCGCAAATATAGGGAAATAGCCCTTTAAATTCCGTTAAACCGTTTAAAATATCTTCGCACTCACGGTATTTAATATCGAAATATCCTTCACGAACAAAACCTTTTGTTCCGATAAAAAATTGCCTGCCATGATCAACTTTACCTAGCCCTCCTGAAAATACATCGACAATTTCTGTATTTTCCATTTCGTGATATTCATCGTAAATTACTGCGCCTTCACGTCCACCATCTTGAGAACTAGCATTACTTGTTTTATATTCAAATACCGACTGCGTTTCTAACCCTGTTAAACTACTTTTAAAAGCTTCAAACTCTTCTTTTAAATCTTTATTGCCTTTTTTATTAATTACACGATAACATTCTTGGAAGCTTCGCTTCGCTTGTTTTTCACTATTAGCCACGATAGAAACATCATAAAAATCAATACCGTGTAATGAGCTGACAAAATAATTTGATAGTGTAGAAATAAAACCATTCTTCCCACCGCCACGTCCCATGTTGATCACGAACTCATCAAAAACTACCTCATCATCTTCTTTGTAAAATAAAAAAATGAATGCGGAAATAAATTTTTCCCATTCATCTAATTCAAAATACCAAGCTTGACTAAACTCAATGTAATTTTCTATCTGTTCCTCATCGAAATAATATAAATCTCCATGAGGAAGAATTTCTCTCTCGATTAATTGTAGTAATTGAATCCTTTTTTCGTTAAGTACTAACTCACCAGATTTCCATTTACGAATATACCGATCAACATATTTATTGAATAGCAATATTATTTCCTACCCAAAAGTTTGCTTTTTTTATCAACTTTAGCATCCTGTGGCAATAATTCGGTGAGTTGATTAATTATCGCTTGGTAAGTCTTGTCCCGATTATCATAATTTTCTACAATTGGACGTTTTCGGTCATAAGCAATTTGATTTTCACTTTGTTTAAATTTTTCATATTCCCCGTTTTCAAGTATATCTTTCCAGTTATCGTCAAGAAGAATGCGTAGTCTTGCTGCTTGGATAATTAATCCTTCGGCAAGTTTCAATTTACTTGGAGGAGCATTTGAGAAAAGTTGAGTTAATCTTTTTTTTTCTTCGGTAACTCGCGATTCCATATCATCAAACCGCACATTCAGTAAGAAAAGCGAACTTGTATTAAGCGAATCAGCAATTCTTTCTAGCACCTCGATACTTGGTGAATTTTTCCCTTTTTCAATCAATCCATAATATCGACTTGAAATCTTACTTTTCTTTGCTATATCAATCTGTGTTAGCTTTAATTCGATTCTTTTTTGCTTCATTCTTTCGCCGATTTCAAATGTATCCAATGTACGATTCTCCTTTTATTCTATATTTATTCATGGGGATGGGGGGAGGTGGTAAAAATCAAGATTACATTTGGTGAGTCTAG
>CAZPYI010000031.1:0-17802 GCA_964590305.1 uncultured Streptococcus sp. | reverse complement strand
GACATTCTGTTTTTCAGTTGAAAGCATTGCTTTTAGAGGCAGACGATCAACAGCACCTTTGGTTAAAATAAGATAACTTCCATCTTTTAAATCTTCTAAAATGACAGTCATTAATTTTCGATCAGAAGAAAAAGGAATTTCTCCAACTTTTCGGTAATAATTTTCAGCTTCTTTTTTATCAAAACCAGTTTCATCAAGTTGTTGAATAATGGCAACCTCGGTTGGATCGCCAATATAATGCTTATTTCCTTGTTTGTCTATTTCTATAGTGGCATTACTTGCTAAAGATAACATCATTAAAAGATTTTTATCGTGATCGTCAGAGTTATGGTAACTATGTTCCAATAATGGACCATCCTCAGAGTGCCATAGTTTTTTAACTTTCATACGATTTTGTGTTAATGTTCCAGTTTTATCAGAACAGATGACAGAAGTACTACCTAGAGTTTCAACAGCAGGCAACTTACGGATTAATGCCTGTTGTTTAGCCATTTTCTGTACCCCATTTGACAAAGATAGTGTGACAATTAACGCTAGGGTCTCTGGAACAGCAGCAACAGCCATAGAGATTGCGACCATAATCATGGTGTTGAAATCTGTTCCATCTTTAAGACCAACAACTAGTAAAATCAGAGCAGCTGCTAGAGCTATCCAACTGATGATTCTACCTAACTTATCCAACCTTACTTGTAGTGGTGTCTTTTTTGTTTCTGTGTTTTGTAAATGGCCTGCAATCATTCCCATTTGAGTAGACATTCCAGTTGAGGTTACTATTGCTTCACCATTTCCTGCTGTAATGATACATCCTGAAAAGACCATATTAACTTGGTCGCCGATTACGGAATCTTCATCAATAATAACTTCTGCATTTTTTTCTATTGGTTCACTTTCTCCTGTTAATGATGACTCATCAGAAAATAGGGCAATAGAGCTTATAAGACGAGCATCAGCTGGGATGATATTTCCCGACTCTAGAAAAATAATATCTCCAGGAACTAATTCGACCGTTTCAATTTCTCGTTTTATTTCATTTCGCAATACAAGACAGGTTGGAGCATTTAACTCTGCGAGAGATTCCAGAGATTTTTCAGCTTTTCCTTCCTGCGTAATGGCCAGTATGACATTTAGAATAACTATTGCTAATATGACAAATGGTTCAATAAATCCAGAGCCTTCATGTAAAGCCAATATAAAAGATAGTGCTGTTGCAAAGAGTAGGACTAGCGTTGAAAAGTCTTTTAGTTGATTTATGATTCTTTTGAGTAAACTATCTTTCTGAGCTATAGTGAACTGGTTTGATCCAACCTCTGTTTGTTTTTCTTTAACTTGTTTGTCTGACAATCCTGTATTTGAATTGACATTCATTTCACGAATAACTGTCTCTATATTTTTTGTATAATATTTATCAATCATATTATTGCTCCTTTCACTTAAGGAAGTGCCGTCTGATTTAATAGTTTTCTATTTTATCAATTAGTTGAAGAGTCGTATCCTTATCATTACGTCTAACAGTGTAACTTGCTTGGATGACATCTTTTTGATTATATAACTAGATTATCAGGGTAACTTCAATTAAACTTCAACAACCATTATTTTTTTGTTGAAGTTTAATTGAAGTTTTTGTAGTATAGTGACTATAAGTAAGGAGATGCTGATAGATGATTAAAATACTTGTGGTAGAAGACGATTTAAATACTAGAAAATATCTAGAGGCTGTTCTTCTGGATGAGCATTTTGAACCTGTTCTAGCAGCAAATGGGAAAGAAGCTTTGACTCTTCTTGAGACAGAGCACATAGATCTTATCATTACTGATGTTATGATGCCAATAATGGATGGATATACTTTGACAAATCATTTGCGTCAAGCAAACTTTGATTTACCAATTTTGATGGTGACGGCAAAGGACACTCAACAGAGTATTCGTCAAGGTTTTCTTGTTGGAACGGATGACTATTTAGTCAAACCTATTGATGATGAAGAAATGATATTGAGGATCAAAGCTTTATTGAGACGTGCAAAAATTTCAAGTGAAAAGAAGTTAGAAATTGGAAGGATTACCTTAAATTATAATAGTTTGACAATTACAAGAGATTTTGAAAGAATTACGATACCTAAAAAAGAATTCTATCTATTATATAAACTTCTCAGTTACCCCGATATTATTTTTACAAAAATGCAGCTTAAAGATGAGATTTGGGGGCTTGACAGTCGGACAGATGAACATACTGTCAGTGTACATGTTGGCAGATTGAGAGATCGTTTTCGGTCTTGGAAAGAATTCAAAATAATAACTGTAAGAGGACTTGGATACAAGGCGGAAATTTTAGATGAAAAAAATAAAGCAAAAAAACATCACTTAAACTTACTAGTAATAATGATAGCTGTTGTCTTTTTGATTTTATTATTTAGCTTTTCTTTTGCAGGAGGAATTGTGATATTCCTTGATTCTATAGGGTACCTTCAACCGTTATCTGAGACGCGTTTGCCAGTTATTCTTTTGTACTTAGTTATCATTAGTATCATAATAGCAATTATATTAACAATCATAGTTGGTACTATTGCACTCCAGCCAATAAAAAAGTTTGTGCAGGCGACAAGAGACATCGCGGGTGGTGATTTTTCTGTGCGTTTTGGTGTCAATGGACCAATTGAATATAGTTTGGTAGCGGAGAGTCTAAACAAAATGACAAAAAAACTTGGAGGAATTGAGACTTTAAGAAATGATTTTGTCAGAGATATTTCTCATGAATTTAAAACGCCAATAGTGTCAATCAGGGGGTTTGCAAAACTTTTGAAGAAGGACCATTTTTCAAAAGAACAACAACAAGAATATCTTGATATTATTATTTCAGAGTCCAATCGTCTCTCACAACTGTCCAGTAATGTTTTACTTCTTTCAAATCTTAATAATTCTGATAAACTTAGCGATATTAAAGAGTTTTCGTTAGATGAGCAGTTGCGTAGAACGATATTATTGCTACAGTATGCTATAAGGTCGAAACAAATTACTCTTGACATCCAGCTGACGTCTTGTAAGATTTTCTCGAATGAAGAGATTCTTCAACAAGTCTGGATTAATTTACTGAACAATGCTATTAAGTTCACTCCTGAAAATGGAACAATTGCAGTGACACTTGAGTCAAAAGAAAACCACGTTGAGGTAAGTATTCGAGACAATGGGATTGGGATGTCAGCAGGTGTAAGAGAGCATATTTTCGATAAATTCTATCAAGGAGAAGCCTCTCATAATGTTGAGGGAAATGGGTTAGGTTTATCCTTGGTGAAAAGAATTATTGATTTATGTAAAGGAACTATCCAAGTACAGAGTCACATAGATGAGGGGACAGAAGTTGTCGTATCTCTTTGTAAAGAAGTTAATAGCTAAACCAATTTTTCAGTCATATATTTCTACTTGATTCTATATAAAAACAGCCGCAAAACGGCTGTTTTTATATTGCCAAAAGATATTTACTGTAACAACTTGAGGAAATTAGTGGCAGAGTACTCGGTAAAACCAATTTATTATGTCTAGAAGTATAACAATAAAAATTGCCCCGTGTTTATTAGTAAAGGGAGTCAAAAAGTGAGAGTAAGTTTTCAAAGAGTATCTTTTTTAAAAAAATAATAGGGATACGGTGATTTTACAAAAACTTTACAAAAGTTAGATAATACATTTGATGTTAAATGCTTATAATCAATTTTGTAAACGAAATTACAACAACAATTAAGGAGTATTTCATGAAAAAGTGGAAATTATTGTCAGGTCTTGTTATTGCAGGTCTTGCAGGAGTTACAGTTCTTACTGCATGTGGGAATTCAACTAGTGGAAGTGGTTCATCTTCATCTCAAACCATTAATGTTGTATCGCGAGAAGATGGTTCAGGCACGCGTGGTGCTTTTGTAGAGCTCTTTGGTGTTGAAGAAAAAGATTCCAATGGTGATAAGGTTGACAATACAACTTCAAGTGCTATTGTGACAAACTCTACTGCTGTCATGTTAACAACAGTTGCAGGAGATGCAAATGCGATTGGCTATGCTTCTTTAGGTTCAGTAGATGACACAATTAAAGTGGCAAAAATTGATGGTACAGAAGCTACAGCAGCAAATATTGAAGATGGAAGTTACAAAATTTCTCGTCCCTTTAATATTGTAACAAAAGACAAAATTAGTGATGCAGCACAAGACTTCATCAACTACATTATGAGTAGCGATGGGCAAGCGGTTGTTTCAGATGATGGTTATATTCCAGTATCGACTACAAGTGGTTACACTTCAAGTGTTGATTCAGGTAAAGTTGTTGTTTCAGGTTCAAGCTCAGTAACACCAGTAATGGAAAAACTTAAAGAAGCTTACGCAAAAGTAAACTCTAAAGTGGAAATTGAAATCCAACAAAGTGATTCTTCGACTGGGGTAACAAATGCTATTGATGGAACAGCTGACATCGGGATGGCTTCAAGAGAATTAGCAGATTCTGAAACATCACAAGGTGTTAGTGCAACAGTTATCGCCACAGATGGTATTGCCGTTATTATTAATAAAGACAACACAGTTGATGATCTAACTAGTGATCAAGTTAAAAATATTTTCACTGGTAAAGTTACAACTTGGGATGGTCTTTCAGATTAAGGTGGTATGAATGAATCATACAAGAGAAAAAATTATGCATGCGGTATTCTTTCTTACCGCTTGCATTTCTATTATATCGGTAATAATAATTTGTGTCTTTTTATTTTCAAGCGGTATCCCTGCTATTGCTGAAATTGGACTTTGGGACTTTCTACTCGGAGGAGTCTGGAAACCAGCTAATAACCTTTATGGGATTTTCCCAATGATTGTAGGATCCATCTACGTGACTGCGGGTGCACTAGTCGTAGGTGTTCCAATCGGGGTATTAACAGCGGTATTTATGGCTCGGTTTTGTCCAGAAAAAATCTACAAACCATTGAAAAGTGCTGTTAACTTAATGGCAGGTATTCCATCTGTTGTGTATGGTTTCTTTGGTTTGGTTGTACTTGTGCCATTTGTGCGAACTCACATTGGCGGATTTGGTATGGGTGTTTTAACGGCATCTGTGCTACTAGGTTTGATGATTTTACCTACTATAATCAGTGTTTCTGAATCAGCTATCCGTGCAGTTCCAGAAAGTTATTATGAAGGTGGATTAGCACTCGGCGCATCTCATGAGCGTAGTGTATTCTTCACAGTACTTCCTGCAGCTAAACGTGGTATTCTAGCTGCAGTGATTTTAGGAATTGGTCGAGCGATTGGTGAGACTATGGCTGTAATTATGGTGGCAGGAAATCAAGCCATTCTTCCATCTTCTCTGACTTCGGGTGTTCGAACCTTAACAACTAATATTGTAATGGAAATGGGATATTCGACAGGTCTGCATAGAGAAGCTTTGATTGGAACAGCGGTAGTATTATTTATCTTTGTTTTAATCATTAATTTGAGTTTCTCTCTTATTCATAAAGAGGATTAAATATGGAAAATATTAATCAAATTAATTTTAAACAAAAACTAGATTCCTTCAAAAAAAATCCTTTTTCACTTGTTCTTGCTTGTCTCGTCTATGGAGCAGCAGCAATCACTTTTATCGCCATAATTTTTATAGTTGGCTATATTTTAGTGAAAGGAATTCCAAATCTTAGTCCAAGTCTATTCGCTTGGACATATAATAGTGAAAATGTTTCTTTATTACCTGCGCTAATAAATACCATTTTCATGACAATCTTAGCTTTGCTTTTAGCAGTTCCGATAGGAGTAGGTGCGTCTATATATTTAACAGAATATGCAAGTCGTACTAATCCGTTTGTTAGTGTGATTCGTGTTGCAACAGAGACTTTAGCTGGGATTCCGTCAATCATATATGGTTTATTTGGAGCTTTGTTTTTTGTAAAATATGCACACTTTGGTCTCTCTCTTTTATCAGGAGGTATTACTCTTAGCATCATGGTCTTACCAGTTATTATGCGGACAACCGAAGAAGCCCTCCTGTCTGTTCCAGATAGTTACCGTGAAGGAAGTTTTGCGCTAGGTGCAGGAAAACTTCGTACGATTTTTAGTATCATCTTACCAAGTGCTATGCCGGGTATCTTTTCTGGGGTCATATTAGCAATTGGACGGATTGTAGGAGAATCGGCAGCACTAATCTTTACAGCAGGAACGGTTGCTAAAGTTGCTGACAGCGTCTTTAGTTCTTCTCGAACTTTGGCGGTACACATGTACGCTATATCTGGCGAGGGACTTTATATTAATCAAACATACGCCACAGCGGTCGTATTATTGGTATTAGTTATTGGAATTAACCTCATTTCAGAGTTCATAGCCAATAAATTAGGAAGTGAGAAAGAGTAATGAGTAAATTAGCTATCAGTGATTTAGACTTATATTATGGCGATTTTCATGCTTTAAAAGATGTCAATTTAGACATCGAAGCTAATGAGATAACAGCTTTTATTGGCCCTTCGGGTTGCGGGAAGTCAACTCTTTTGAAGAGTCTTAACCGTATGAATGATTTAGTTAAAGATTGCCGAATTACTGGAAATATTAAGCTTGATGATGAGGATGTCTATCGTGGGATGGATATTAATCTTCTTCGTAAAAAAGTGGGGATGGTTTTCCAAAAACCGAATCCATTTCCAATGAGCATCTATGACAATATTGCTTTTGGACCTCGTACGCATGGAATTCATGCCAAAGCACAGTTAGACGAGATTGTTGAACGTTCACTAAAAAATGCAGCTATTTGGGATGAAGTTAAGGATCGCTTAAATAAATCTGCTTTAGGGATGTCAGGTGGTCAACAACAACGTCTTTGTATTGCTAGAGCTTTAGCAATCGAACCTGATGTTTTGCTCATGGATGAACCAACCAGTGCCTTGGATCCTATTTCAACAGCTAAGATTGAAGAACTAGTTATTGAACTCAAGAAAAGATACACAATCGTTATCGTAACGCACAATATGCAACAAGCTGTTAGAATTTCAGACAAAACTGCCTTCTTCCTTTTAGGAGAAGTGGTTGAATACAACAAAACTAGTCAATTGTTCTCTCTTCCTCAAGATGAAAGAACAGAAAGTTATATTACAGGGAGATTCGGATGATCCGTTCAAAATTTGAAAATCAATTAAAAGAACTCAACAAAGATTTGATCCTTATGGGAGCTCTCTGCGAAGAAGTTATTGCCAAGTCTGTTGAGGCACTTACTGATGAAAACTATCAAATGATTAATCCTGTCAGCAAAACGGCCAATAAAATTGACCGTTTGGAGCGCGACATAGAAGGTCAATGTTTAAAACTGTTGCTAAGACAACAACCAGTTGCAAAAGATTTGCGTTACATATCTGCAGCCTTAAAAATGGTTTCTGACATGAAACGTATCGGAGCGCAATCAGCAGAGATTGCAGAAATTGTTAATCTTGGGCATATACAAGCTGGTGAAGAGCTTAAACTACTTCAAAAAATGGCGATTTATGTTGCACAGATGGTAACAGATAGTATTGATGCATTCGTTCAAGATAATCTTGAAACGGCAAAAGAAGTTATTGAACACGATAATAATGTTAACAAGTATTTTGATAAGATGAAAGCAATGCTTGTTAAATACTTTGCTGATGAAGATGGTGATGGGGAGCATGCAGTAGATGTTTTGATGGTTGCTAAGTACTTAGAACGTATTGGTGATCATGCTGTAAATGTTTCTAAATGGGTTATTTACTCTATCACTGGGGATCTTGATGTAGAAGGTTAAATTCTGATAAGATCAAGTGCCTATATTAGCCAAAATTTTGATACAATAAAAGCAAAGATTTTCAAGTATTATATGGAACCCACAAACTAAAGGTGGTTTAAATATCGTAATGTTTTCCATAAGTTCTAAATGTATCAGAAATCGAGTCAATCTATTTACTGAGCGAGCCATTTATTGAGTACTTTGCGGTTAGATGGAGAGAGATGATGATTTATTGTATTGAAGATGATGATAATATTCGGGAGCTTATGCTCTATACTCTTAAAACGATGGGTTTCGAGGTAACTGGCGTTGCAAGTGGAGAAGAGTTTTGGAGTGAACTTGACTCAGAGTTACCCAGCTTGATTGTACTAGATATTATGCTTCCTGGAGAAGATGGGATCAGTATATTAAGAACACTAAAAGCTGACCATACTACTGCGGAAATACCAGTCATAATGGCTACAGCCAAAGGTACTGAGTACGATAAAGTAAAAGGTTTAGATTTGGGAGCTGATGATTATCTGGTCAAGCCATTTGGAATGATGGAAATGGTCTCTCGTATCAAAGCAGTTCTGCGTCGCAGTCAAAAAGGTGAGAAAAAAGAGAAAGTCAGCTATGGACAACTGAGCTTGGACACTAAAAACTATATCGTAAGACGAAATCGAGATAAAATAAACCTGACTTTAAAAGAATTTGATTTGCTGTCATTGCTAATGTTTAATCCCGATCGTGTTTTTACTCGTCAAGAACTCTTGGACAAGGTTTGGGGAGAACATTTTTTAGGTGAAACACGAACTGTAGATGTTCATATTGGTACTTTGCGGACAAAATTAGGGGATTGTGGAGACTATATAAAGACAGTTCGAGGTGTTGGCTATCGACTGGAGGCTGCCGATGACTAAGAAAATATTCTATTCGGTCTTAGTAGCAAGTATTGGTGTATTTGTTTCAGCAGTCATCTTGATTATGGGTGTTCTTTATAACTATTTTACAACAATACAAATGGAGCAATTACAAACTCAGACCGCTCTGGCAGCACAAGGAATTACTTTTGAAGGCACTGAATATTTTGAAGATCTAAAAACTTCAAATGTTAGAATCACTTGGGTTGATAATGAAGGTACGGTTCTTTACGATACCAAATCTGATGCTAGTAAAATGGAAAATCACGGTCAGCGAGAAGAAATCAAAGAGGCAATTGAAACAGGATATGGCGAGAGCACACGTTATTCTTCAACCCTGACTCAAAAATCTCTCTACGTCGCACAACGATTAGTAAATGGAACAGTAGTGAGACTATCAGTTACTCAGCATAGTATTCTTCTCCTTCTCCTCGGAATGATTCAACCTATTGGCTTAATTGTCATTCTTATTATAGTCTTATCTACTTTGGTTGCAAGATATACCTCGAAGCGAATCATTTTACCGCTTAATAATCTTAATTTAGATGAACCCTTATCAAATAATACTTATGAAGAATTATCGCCTCTTTTACGTCGAATCGATAGTCATCAAAGAGAGTTGGCTACCAAAGAGAGTTTGTTAGCTAGACGCAAGGAAGAATTTGACACGATTATTTCAAAAATCCGTGAAGGGATGATCCTTCTTGACTATAAGAGACGCATTATAAGCATTAATGCAGCGGCGCAACAACTATTTCAAAAGGATACTACCTGCTTAGGAGAAGATATTCTTGAACTTATCCGTAATGTTTCTCTCAACCAATGGTTAGAAAAAGGACTTCAAGGTAAGAAGCAAGATGGTCTGTTAGTCTTTGATAATATCCACTACAGAACTCTTGTTCGTCCTATTATTTCAGAAGGTACGGTTACAGGTCTAGTTATTCTCTTATTTGATGTGACTGACCAGTTGGAGTCGGAACAAATGCGTCGAGAGTTTACAGCAAATGTATCCCATGAATTAAAAACGCCATTGCATCTTATTTCAGGTTATTCTGAGATGCTGACCACCAACTTAGTATCAGAGAAGGATATTTCATATTTTGCTCAGAAAATTTACACTGAGTCTCAGCACATGGTTCAGTTGGTAGAAGATATTATCAATCTTTCACACTTAGATGAATCAGCTCAAGTTCCTATGGAAAGTGTTGACTTATATAAGATTGCAAAAAATGCTCTAGATGCTTTATCTTCAAAAGCTATTGACAAGAAAGTAACCTTGAACTTACAAGGAGAGTCAGCTTATCTTATTGGAAACCCGGCACTTTTGAATTCTGTTATCTATAATCTCTGTGACAATGCTATTACTTATAATAGAGAAAAGGGAGAAGTTACAGTATCTGTCAAACCTCAAAAAGGAACGATTGTTTTAGAAGTCAATGATACAGGTATCGGTATTCCAAAAGAAGAACAAGAGCGGATATTTGAACGCTTCTATCGTGTGGATAAAAGCCGCTCGAAAAAAGTTGGCGGTACAGGATTAGGCTTGTCAATTGTAAAACACGCTTTAGAACTTCACAACGCAAAAATTTCTGTTCAAAGCAAGCTTGGACAAGGAACTAATATGACGATTGTTTTTAAAACAACTAATAAATAAAAGGAACCCAGTCAGGAGAGTCTGATTGGGTTCTTTATGATGGTAAGGAAAAGATAGAGCTTTTATTATTAATTAATTGGAATTTCCAAACTGGATTTTTCTAAATCAATGGTTAGTATGTAATTACTATTGTCACGAATGGTATGCTCGAAGTCAGTTGTGTAGATGACAACTCGTAGTTTATCTCCTTTGGCAAGCTTATAAACACTTGGTTGCAATTTAAAGTCAAGAGCCATCCATTCATTTTTAGTAACATCTTCTATGGCAAGGAGGTCATTTCGATTTTGCAAATTGACAACACCTTTTGAAATAACGCGATATTGTCCTTTTATAGCCGTCAATTCGCGTAATGCTTCACGAGAGAAATTTCGCCCATTGTCGATTGCATTGAGTTCTAAAATAACTGGTGTATCAGTAAGGCGTTTTTTCTCTCCAAAATCAAGTACTTGAGCGGATAAGATACCTTTATTGGTGCTTGATTTGACCACCAGATGAAGAGCCATTTCACCATTTATATGAATATCTTGATCAAGGGTCAAGTCCAGAGTGATTTGATTTGCCTTATCGTCAAAGAGCTCTTTTTTAAAGGTATTGAAATTGTCACTATAGCGCTCAAATGTCTCTTTGTCGTAATGGTTATCTATAATTCTTTTGTCTTTACCAAGTAGTAATGTCAAGTGCTCATCTTCGCCAAATTGTTTCAGGGATGTCCATGTTTGCTTCTGAGAATTATCTTGCCATATAACCTCAGGTAGCTGGTAATTATTTTCTTGACCCAAGAGTTTTTCAGATAAGAGGCAGTTCATGCTTTCTCGAAAATCGATGGATTGCCAGTTATGCATATAGACATGTTGTCCGTGATGGAGAAAAGCATGTTTTTTAATGTGTTTTGGCATTGCTTTGAGAATATTGTAGACTTGACGAGGCTTAACATTCCAATCTTGTAAACCATGTGTATAAACGACCTCTGCCACGGTTTTATTTGCGCGTGGCAAGTAGTTACGGTCATGCCAAAACTGATTATAGTTACCAGTTTCACGATTAAGTGAGGCAGATTGTTGCTTGAGAAGTTCTTGGTAATGTGTATTATTTCTCAGATAGTCACCAGCTAGGAGATTTCGTGAATAGGTCAGTTCTGTCAAAACGTCCAAATCTTCTCCGGGGTAACCTCCAGGACTGCAAACCAGACCATTTTCACGATAGTAATCATACCAAGAAGAAATAGCAGATTCCGCGATAATAACCTTCAACCCATCGACTCCAGTTGTAGCCAGAGCTGTTGACATGGTTCCAAGATAAGACTTGCCAGTAGTTGCTACTAAGCCACTTGCCCAAGTTGCGATGACTTTTTTATCACGTCTATGGCTTGAAAAGGCAAGACATCTGCCGTTTAACCAGTCTATCACAGCCTTGAAGCTTTCTACCTGAGTATAATCCCCACTTGTCATAAAGCCATCAGAACCTGCCGTACCAACTCCAGAGACATAGATATTAGCGAAACCGCGAGCGAGAAAATAGTCATTTAGGCTATAAGTATCAATATGACTGAAAGACTCTTCAGCTTCTCCCGCCTCAACATCACAAACTGGAACGTCTAAAGTTTGAAATTCTAATGCAGTTATTTGAATTTTCCTGCTTTTCTTGACTTGTAAGTCGGATGCCATTTTGTAAAGCTTTTTATCATTTGCTAGGCCATTTATACCTTGGTGGTAAGGGCTAGCAGTCATCACCGTTGGGATTTTGTGTTTTGTTTTAGGGCGAATAATATTGACTTTGATAAGGTCTAATTTTCCATCGCCATCAGTATCAAGGGGTGTCTGAACATAAACGATTTCACGGATAACATTGTTAGTATCAAAGGTAGCAAGACTTTTTCCATTGAAAAAATGATAATCATTATTCTCTGGAATGATTCCTTTACTCACGAGATCATCAATTAAGATCATTCCATTTTTCGTACGTGTAGCAAGCAAGTGATAGAGAGCTTCTATAACCTGACCACTTTGATAAGTTATGGGGAAGCCAATTTTTTCAGCAAATTCTTTGGAATCTGAAAAGTCAACGTTTGGGATAAATCCCATAAATTGTAGAGTGATTGTCTTGAAAATGTCGATAGTTAACTCAATATCTGACTTGAAAAACGTCAATAAATCGGTGTCAAAATCTGCAATGAGATTAGCAATCGGATAGTCTGTATCGGTGTATTGAAAGAAGAATCTACGGGCAAATACCTCTAAGTTTTCTTTATCTGTTTTTGTTGTGGAAATTTCAAAGCCCAGTGACAGCATTTCTTGAATAGCTATTTTCAAGGGATTAGGTATGTAAGAAAATTGATTGTATTTCAAAATATCCTCCAGGATTTATAAATAGAATAAAAGTGTATTCTTGCACTTAGCAAGAAATAAAGGTAATTTAGCAAACATTATTACAGAATTATGTCAAAACACATTCAAGTAAACGTTTTAATTTTCTAAATAACTTTACTTTGCCTATTATACTTGATAAAATGATAGATGTCTAAATCAATATAATAACGGAGGAAAACAACACTTATGGATGTCACATGGACTGTGAAATACATCACAGAATTTATCGGAACAGCACTTCTTCTTATTTTGGGAAATGGCGCTGTCGCTAACGTTGAACTCAAAGGAACAAAAGGAAATAACGCTGGCTGGGTTGTCATTGCACTCGGTTATGGCTTTGGGGTTATGATTCCAGCACTTATGTTTGGAAATGTCTCAGGAAATCATATTAATCCAGCTTTCACTCTTGGATTAGCCGCTGCAGGATTATTCCCATGGGCACATGTGGCTCAATATATAGCTGCTCAATTGCTTGGTGCAATGTTTGGTCAATTACTTGTTGTTATGACACATAAACCATATTATCTTCAAACAGAAAATCCAAATGCTATTCTTGGTTCATTCTCAACAATTTCTGCTGTTGATGATGGAACAAAAAGCACTCATAAAGCAGCTTGGGTAAATGGCTTCTTGAATGAATTTCTTGGTTCATTTGTCTTATTCATTGGTGCGATGGGATTGACAAAAAATTATTTTGGTGCAGAATTACTGTCACAATTGACTAATTACGGTTATGACGCTACTACAGCAGCAACTCAAGTAGCACCTTATACAACAGGTTCATTAGCGGTTGCTCATTTGGGACTTGGTTTCCTTGTTATGGCACTTGTAGCATCACTTGGTGGTCCTACTGGTCCTGGTCTTAATCCAGCGCGTGACCTTGGTCCTCGTATTGTCCATCATTTTTTACCAAAATCAGTTTTAGGTAATGGAAAAGGTGATTCAAAATGGTGGTATTCATGGGTACCTGTTTTAGCTCCAATTCTTGCAGCAGTTTCAGCCGTTGCTATATTTAAATTTTTGTACCTATAAGATAGGGAAATTACAAAAGGAATGACACGTTCATTCCTTTTTTGTATACCTTGAAAAATAAAGAGCAGAAATGACCTTAAAGAGCATATAATTCCTTGTCAAATAAGCGTTTTTTGTCTAAAATAGAGAAATGTAGAGTTTTAGAGTGGTTTATTATCCAAACCGTATCTCAATCTAGTAAAATATTTTAGCAGTTTACCAACTCATACCGTATCATTACAAGGAGAAATTATGACATTATTTGACACTATCACTTTTAAACACCCTGTTTTGCGTGTAAATAACCGTGACCAAAATATCAATTTTTATAGGCAAACTTTGGGATTAAAGTTGGTTAGTGAAGAAAATGCACTTGCTATATTTTCTGCTTGGGAAAATAGAGAAGCTAGTTTTATTATCGAAGAATCTCCTTCTATGCGCACACGTGCTGTTGATGGTATTAAAAAATTAAACAAAATTATTCTTAAAATTAATAACCCTCAAGAGATCAACTACTTGTTAGGAAATGGTGCAGATGCTAGGAGAGTTTTTAAGGGAAAAAATGGTTATGCTTTTGAGGCAGTATCGCCAGAAGGCGACGTCTTCTTACTACATGCAGAAAATAACCTTGCAGACTTGGTAGAAATACAAATAGCGCCTTTTCCAAAAGTCTCAGATTTTAATGGTTTATCTGATTTTACCTATGAAACCATTATCCTTAATACATTAGATAAGAAAGAGTCGCAAGCTTTTTATAGCCTTGTTTTTCCAGAATTTTTTCCAGTTGATTTGCAATTTGTTGAAATGAATGGCTCAGATTTAGCCGTAGAACCAAACCTTACTTGGGATATAGAAATTTTAGAATATCATGTTTCAGAAGAGTTTTCTTTGACGCAACTCAAGGACTACTTGGAGTCTAATGGACAGATAGTCTATCTGGATAGTAAAGAGACTGTTCTTGTTTTATCAGATCCAAGTAAGATTGAAATATGGTTTATCAAATGACTCAGGCAATCATTGATTTAATTGCTAGTCAAATTGATCGACATATTTATCATGGAGCAAGTTTGGCACTTTTTGAGAAAGAGGGCTGGTCAGAGTATTATATTGGCACGCTTGATGGTTTAAAACCTGTGGAGCCTGACTTGATTTATGATTTAGCCTCAGTTTCTAAAGTTGTAGGTGTTGGAACAGTCGTAATTTTTTTATTGAATCGTGGTGTTTTGGATATAGATGAGCCTTTGGTTACTTACTATCCAGATTTTTGGAACGTGAATGTGACTTTACGTCAACTTCTGACCCATACTAGTGGCATTGATCCTTATATTCCAAATCGGTCCGTTATGAGTGCAAGCCAACTCAAAACTGCTATTGACCATATTAGAGTGACATCAAACAAAAGGTTTCAGTATACAGATATCAATTTTATATTACTAGGATTTATGTTGGAATCTGTATGTAGTCAGTCTTTGGACCAAATCTTTCATGACTACATTTTTCAGTCCTTTAGTATGACTCAAACAGGTTTCGGTCCTGTAAAAGGAGCGGTAGAGACTATTTCAGGAATCAAAGATGGAAGAGTGCACGACCCGAAAGCCAAGGTTTTAGGCATACATGCGGGTTCAGCGGGGCTATTTTCAACTTTAAAGGATTTGGAAAAATTTAGTGAGCATTATTTACAGGATGATTTTTCAGATAATCTTTGGCAAGATTATGGAAATACTGAGAAGAAACGCTCAATTGCTTGGGACTTAGATGGTGATTGGATTGAACACACGGGTTATACGGGGCCTTATATTCTGCTTAATCGAAAAGCACAAAGAGCAGCTATTTTTTTGACAAATCGTACCTATTCTTATGATGATAGACAATTGTGGATAGAAGAACGGCGTCACATTCGTGATGCCATCAAGGAAAACCGAAGGAGAGGCTCATATGCGATATGTTTTATTGTTAAGAGGTATCAATGTTGGTGGTAAGAATAAAGTAAGCATGGCTGATCTTAAGAAACACCTAACTGAAGCAGGATTTGAAAATACTGACAGTTATATAAATAGTGGAAATCTCTTTTTTGACAGTCAAGAAGAACTTGGAATTATTGATCAGCAGCTAAAGGAACTCTTTCAGAAATATTATCCATTTGTGAAGTATTATTGCTTGTTAAATAAGCACCAATATCAAGAAGATTTTGAGCAATTACCAATCTGGTGGCAAGAAAACTTTGCTCGTAAAGATGTTCTTTTTTATACTAAAGATAATCAAGATGAGCTTGCCAAGTCTGTTATTTCTCAGATGAATTTAGAGGATGAGGTTGTTTATTTTGGTCGTTATGCTATATTTTGGGGAAAACGCACTCAAAGTTTGTATCTAAAAACAGCATATCATAAAGAGTTAATCAAAACACCACTATACAAAGAAGTTACAGTTCGTAACGGTAATACTTACAATAAAATTGCGCAATATCTTTTATGATTGGAAAAGCTTGCCATTTTTCAGCTTTTTAAATCCCAAAGTGTTATAATGAAAGAAACAAAGGGTGATGTTTTTCCTTAAACTAATTTTTTAGTTTAAATGGTCTCTCATTGAATTCTTCGAAATTCAATGCTTTCTTATTAAAGGAGGGATGCACTATGGCAAACATTTTAGTCGCTATTTTTGATGTTCAAAGTGAGGCATATCAGGCTTTTTCAGAATTGAAAAATTTTGAGCAAGATGAAAGCACTCAGATTGCACAAATTGCTTTGGTGAAAAATCAAAGTGGTAAAATTAGTATCAAAGCCTCTGTTGATTTTGATGACGCTAGCCGAGATTACGCTACAATTGGCGGAATTGTTGGTGGTTTGGTAGGTATTTTAAGTGGGCCGATTGGTGTTATTATTGGTTATGGTATTGGAAGCATAGCAGGTGCTGCAAGTGGTAGCATGACAGATTCAAAAGATAACAGTCTCATTGAAGACGTAACAAAAAAATTACTTGATGGTGATGTTGCAGTCATCGCACTTGTCCGTGAAAAAGATGAAAATATACTTAACCATGTTTTTGCTCCTTTTAAAGCAAATATTATGCGTTGGGACGCTCTTTCGGTTGGGCGTGAAGTCGAATTGGCTGGTCAAGTACAAGATGACCTCTACGATAAAGTTCAGGAAGATATGAACGAACGACGTCTTAATCGTTTAAAAGAGCAAGGAAATGACATAGCAGAGACTCTTAAAGCAACTTTCAATCGTTTAAGAGGAAAAGGTAAGTAAACTAATAAGGCAAAAAGCACTGAATGATTTCATTACTGAACATTCGGTGCTTTTCATTATGAGAAAAGTTGTGGTATCTAGTTATCACAAAAACTAATAGGATTTATTAATCAATTGCAGAAATATATGATGACTAAATTATTATAAAGTTTTTTCCATCGTGACATGTTGAATTCCGGCCTCTTCAAAAGTTTGTCCAACTTGACTGAACTGAAATTTTTCGTAGAAGTTCAAGGCAGATAGTTGGGCATGTAATATAACTTTTTTAAACCCTTGCAGTCTACAAAATTCAAGAACTTGGTCGAGCAGAGTGATACCCAAGTTTTTGCCACGGTATTCTTTCAAGACTGCCATACGCTGAAGGGTCACATAACTAAGGATGTCATCAGGAAGTAATCGACAAGTTGCCAATGCTTTTCCATTATCATCGTAAAGTACGAAGTACAGACAATGTGCTTCATTTTTATCAATTTCCATAGTACGAGGCACACCCTGTTCCTGAACAAAGACACTCTGTCTAATTTTCATGGCATCAAGGTAAGTATCTGAAAGAGTATTTCGAGTTTGTTTGATTTTCATACCTTCATTATAAGACAATAAAAAGGCTTTGCCAAGTGACAAAACCTTTTTTGATATCAGAATTATTTAGCTGAGAGAGCTTCAGCAGCATCATCCATTGAAAGTACTTCGTGGAAAACACGGTGAGTCAATTCAGTTTTTTGTTCTTTTGTAAGGTACTTAGTATTTACACAGTAACCAGAGATACGAACGATAACATCTTCACCACTCATAATCTTGTCATAGACATCTTTAAGGTCCATAACGTTCAAGTTAACGTGTTGTCCACCGTTTTCGAAGTAACCATCAAGGATAGTTACCAAGTTA
>CAZPYI010000030.1:0-18105 GCA_964590305.1 uncultured Streptococcus sp. | reverse complement strand
TAGACTCTTTGTTACAAACTTTGCAAGAGTTGGAAAATGTTCATATTCGAGAACTCTCAGAATTGGAAGACTGGCAAGAAGCTTTTCAGGAAAGTCGAGTTAGCCTACCGCCAATAACCATAAGTGACAGTATTGGACAAGCAAATTTGACAGGAAATGATGGTCTAGCTTATCTTTCTAGTCAGCAAGAGCGATTAGAAAATGCGATTGAGAGACTTCAGCGGTTTATTCCAAGTGACGGTGTTTTTAAAACTCTCCGTAAACCAGATGTTACTCACTCTTTTGAAGAACTAGAAGCTTTCGGTCAGGAGAAGTCAGCAGAACTCTTGCTTGAGCAAATCAGCCATAAAATTAATAAAGTGACTCTCCTTGACAGTCAAATCAAGGAGAATCAGCAAAGCATCAATGACTTAAACAAATGGGAAAATTTGCAGGTTACACCGAAAGAATTGGAGTCATTTAAGTTTATTGAGGCTGTGATAGGCTCTATTCCTAAGACAGCAGACGATGCACCTTATCACCAGTTCAAGAATAATGACGTTATTGAGTTTCAAGAGGTGTATAGTTCTGACATTGACTATGGTGTTATTTGTTTCTTTAACAAAAATGATGCTGTCAATTTAGAGGATTATCATTTTAAAAAGTTTAATTATGACAGTGATGTTTTACCCAGACACCCCATTTCCCACATGCGAAAAGAAATTGAGCAATGGGAAGCTGAAAAAAGTATTCTAGTGGATGATTTGATGAAGTCACAAAAAGATTTGGAGGAGTTGAAACTTCATACAGATTATGTTTTGGGCCTTTATTCTCGTCATGAGACCAAAAAACGACTGGCAAGCACGGAAAATTTAGTGGCACTAGAAGGCTGGGTAGAAGAGCAGCAATTGCCTTATCTAGACGGAGAACTAGGGAAGCAATTCAGTGGCATGGTTTTTCTTCAAGAAAATGAAGTAGATGAGAGTGACTGGAATGCTGTTCCCGTTAAACTCAAAAATCATCCCTTGATTGAGCCATTTGAAGTAATAACGGAAATGTATGCTCTCCCAAAATACTATGAAAAAGATCCTACGCCGATACTGGCACCATTCTATTTCACATTTTTCGGGATGATGGTTGCAGATTTGGGCTATGGACTTCTCTTATTTGTTGCGACCACTTTAATACTAAAACTTTTCAATTTACCTAAGGCAACAAGACGTTTCATGACATTTTTTAAGAGCTTAAGTATTGCGGTTTCCCTTTGGGGCATGATTTATGGCTCATTTTTCGGCTATACTTTACCTATTGTTTTAATCTCAACAACAAGTGATGTCATGACTATTTTAGTGCTATCAGTAGCTTTTGGCTTTGTAACTGTCGTTGTCGGTTTATTTTTAGGTGGTTTACAGAAGTTTAAAATGAAAGAATATGCAAATGCCTATAACTCTGGATTTGCTTGGTGTCTCATTCTTTTTGGACTCTTGTTATTAGCACTTGGGATAATGCTGCCGGGCTTCAGTGTCTTGTCAACAATAGGTGCTTGCCTTGCAATAGTAAATGCCTTGGCTATCGTGGTTGTCTCTATTGCTCAAGCAAAGGGAATCTCTGGGTTAGGCTCAGGACTCTTCAATCTGTATAATATTTCATCTTATGTGGGAGATTTGGTCAGCTTTACACGATTGATGGCACTTGGCCTATCAGGAGCGAGTATCGGATCAGCCTTCAATTTGATTGTTGGACTCTTTCCAACCCCTGCAAAGTTCACTATCGGGATTCTGATTTTTGTGCTTTTGCATGGTATCAATATATTCTTATCATTACTGTCAGGCTATGTCCATGGCGCACGTCTCATGTTTGTTGAATTTTTCGGTAAGTTTTATGAGGGTGGTGGAAAAGCTTTCCGACCGCTCAAATCTTCTGGAAAATACGTCAAAATCATTAATAAAACTCATGTGGAGGATAAATAAATGGAACAATTAGCAAGTTACTTTTCAGTGCACGGTGGTGCTTTCTTTGCCGCTTTAGGGATTGTTTTAGCAGTAGGCTTAAGTGGCATGGGCTCTGCCTATGGTGTTGGGAAAGCCGGTCAAGCAGCAGCAGCACTTCTGAAAGAACAACCTGAAAAGTTTGCTTCAGCCCTCATCTTACAACTCTTACCAGGAACACAAGGACTCTATGGCTTCGTTATTGGTATTCTTATTTGGTTGCAATTATCACCAGATTTATCAGTGGAAAAGGGTGTCGCCTACTTTTTCGTAGCGCTTCCGATTGCTATTGTTGGTTATTTTTCGGCCAAACATCAAGGAAATGTCGCTGTGGCAGGAATGCAGATTTTGGCAAAACGTCCAGAAGAGTTCATGAAAGGTGCTATATTGGCGGCAATGGTTGAAACTTATGCCATTCTTGCTTTCGTAGTGTCCTTCATTTTGACACTTCGTGTCGGCTAATCTTAGAAGAAAGAAGAACCAAGATTAAGGTGGACAACTAACTGTCTGACTACCTGACTCTTCATCTTTGTATTTTAGGAGGATATAGATGAGTGATATTAATCGCTTAAAAGCATCAATTATTGAACAAGCTCGCCGAGAAGGACAAGAAAAACTGGCACAAGCTAAGGTGCAAGTTGAGGAAGAATTTCAAAAGCAAAAAGCACAACTTTTAGCTGAAAAAGAAGCTGATAGGCAGAAGAAATTAAAAGAAGTGACTCAGTATTTTCAAGTCGAAGCACAGCAGATTCACAATCAAGAACGTCAATCAACACTTGTGTCTAAGCAAGAGATTTTAAAAGAATTGTTTTCGGTTGCTTTGGATGAGATGATTGCTTGGACTTGGAAAGAAGAACTTGTTTTTATTCGGAAAGTATTACAAGAATACAGTGACCAGACAATTAGTCTTCAATTTGGAGAATTGACAGCGCAAAAGTTAAATGCAGAGATTTTAGACGCATTAAAGTCCGAGTTTCCACAGTTAACAGTTGCAGCATCACCTATCGTCAAAGAAGCGGGATTTGTTATCTCGGTTGATAGAATTGATGACACTTATCTCTATAGTGATTTGATCGATTCTATCTACAAAGAAGAAAGTTCACGTATTGCTATGAAAATTTTCAGTGAGAATTAATGAAGGTGACAATGGAGTGGTGATTGGCATGAAAGTGTTTGAAGTACTCATTCAAGTAACAACTTCTCCAATATTTTCCGCTATCAAACTATAGAAAGGCAATCTTATGGATACCAAGCTTTTCTCACAGATTAATACAACTATTTCAGTTAAAGAAACGAATCTAATCACATCTGAGCAATTTCAAAAGATGATAGAAGCAGAGAGTAAAGACCAGCTTGCACACCTTTTGCAGGCAACTCCATATCACTTATCGTCAGCAGATTTGGACAATTTGGATGTTATTGATGATGTTTTAATGAAGTCATTAGAGTGTGTTTATCAGTGGGCTTTTGAAGAAACACCCGAAAAATCTATTGTTACTATCTTTTCTTTGCGCTATGTTTACCACAATATTAAGGTTCTTTTGAAGATGAAGGCAACCAAACAAGAACTGTCTTCTCTTTTGATTGCCATTGGTGATAAGCCAACAGAAGCTTTACAACATCTGGTCTCAACATTAAGTTCGGATTTTTTTCCAGATTTCATGATAGAAGAACTTAAATCAATCTGGGCTGAATACGAAGACTATGAGGATATTCGCGTTTTGGAAGTCGGAGCGGACTTGGCTTATTTTAAACATCTGAAGAAGTTAGCATCCGAGCTGGATGAACCTGTGCTTCAAGAATTTGTCACTCTCATCATTGATTTTTATAATGTGATAACCGTCAAACGTGCTAAAGCACAGAAAAAACCACGCAGTTTTATGCAGCAGCTTTTGTCAGATAGTGGTAGTCTTACTGCTAAAGAATTTATTGAAGTGGTCGAAGGCGAGGATATGATTTCTTGGTTCAACCAGATTAATCCAAACAGTGTCACTATTTCCTTAAAAGACTATGAAGACAAAATGCGTCAAGGCACTATTACAGCTGTTGAGCTGGAGTATCTTTGTGATTTAATGCAGTTTCAATTATTAGAACAAGCGAATTACACTGTTGAAGGGCCACTGGTTTTGGCATATTATCTGCTTTGTCGGGAGTTTGAAGTGAAAAATTTGCGGTTGCTACTATCAGCTGTTAGCAATGGTTTGCCTCAAGAGTTTGTCAAAGAAAGAATGAGGCCAATTTATGGACAATAAAAAATATAAAATTGGTGTTATTGGAAATCGTGATACTATTTTACCTTATCACCTGATTGGTTTTAATACATTTCCCGTTAGTCATGCTCAGGATGCTACCAATACCTTACGTCAGCTTGCTCAGGATGACTATGGTATTATTTATGTGACAGAGGATATTGCTGCAGAGATTCCTGATACCATTGCTTACTATGATCATAAGATTATCCCAGCTCTTATTCTTATCCCGACGCATAAGGGGTCAACAGGGTTAGGTTTGCAACGTGTGCAAGACAATGGCGAAAAAGCTGTCGGACAGAATATATTATAAAGCGATATCTAATAAGCGCTATTTCTGATCATGAACATGAAAGAGTGAGGTTGTAATCAGTATTACAAAAGGAATTCTGAAAAATTTTGTTTTAAAGTGAATTGCTCACTTAACTGGACATCCACTTGTTGAAACGAATACTTTTATTTTAGGAGGAAAGATTTGAGCCAAGGAAAAATTATTAAAGTTTCTGGACCTCTAGTCGTGGCATCTGGTATGCAAGAAGCAAATATACAGGATATTTGTCGTGTCGGAGAGTTAGGGCTAATTGGCGAAATTATTGAGATGCGACGTGATCAAGCCTCAATTCAAGTTTACGAAGAAACGTCTGGTTTGAGACCTGGAGAACCTGTCATCACAAGCGGTGCACCCTTGTCAGTTGAGTTAGGCCCGGGCTTGATTTCAGAAATGTTTGACGGGATTCAACGCCCCTTAGATCGCTTTAAAAAAGCGACAGGAAGTGATTTTCTAGTTCGTGGTGTTAATCTTCCAAGTCTGGACCGTGATTTAAAATGGCAATTTAAGCCAAGTCTTAAAGTGGGGGCTCAAGTCATCTCAGGAGATATCATAGGAACAGTTCAAGAAACTCTAGTTATTGAACATCGCATTATGGTACCAAACAAGGTTTCTGGAACAATAAAAGCCATCTCTGAGGGTGAATTTTCCATAGAGGACACTGTCTATGAGATTGAACAGCCCAATGGCTCTATATATAAAGGAAGTCTTATGCAAAAATGGCCTGTTCGAAAAGGACGCCCAGTTGCTCAAAGACTCATTCCGAAAGAGCCTTTAATAACAGGGCAACGTGTTATTGATACATTTTTCCCCGTAACGAAGGGCGGTGCAGCAGCTGTTCCGGGACCATTTGGAGCTGGAAAAACAGTTGTTCAACACCAGATTGCTAAATTTGCCAATGTTGATATTGTTATATACGTTGGTTGTGGTGAACGTGGCAATGAAATGACTGACGTACTAAATGAATTTCCTGAATTGATTGACCCAAATACTGGACAATCTATTATGGAACGAACAGTCTTGATTGCCAACACGTCAAATATGCCCGTGGCTGCGCGTGAGGCTTCTATCTATACAGGTATCACAATTGCTGAGTATTTTCGAGATATGGGTTATTCAGTTGCCATTATGGCAGATTCGACTTCTCGCTGGGCCGAAGCCTTGCGTGAAATGTCAGGTCGTTTAGAAGAAATGCCCGGTGATGAAGGCTACCCAGCTTACCTTAGCAGTCGGATTGCTGAATACTATGAACGTGCTGGTCGTGCGCGTGTACTTGGCAGTCAAGGACGCGAAGGGACAATAACAGCGATTGGAGCTGTTTCTCCGCCGGGCGGGGATACCTCAGAGCCAGTAACACAGAACACACTTCGTATCGTCAAAGTTTTCTGGGGATTGGATGCCCCACTAGCGCAGCGCCGACATTTCCCAGCAATTAATTGGTTGACCTCTTATTCACTTTACAAAGACGAGATTGGCAAATACATCGATAAAGAGCGAGATACTAATTGGTCGAGTAAGGTGACACGCGCTATGAATATTTTGCAACGTGAGTCTGGTTTGGAAGAAATCGTTCGTTTAGTTGGTATTGATTCGCTATCAGAGAAGGATCGCTTAACTATGGAAATTGCCAAACAAATCCGAGAAGATTACTTACAGCAAAACGCTTTTGATTCGGTAGATACCTTTACTTCATTTGCAAAACAAGAAGCTATGTTAAATAATATCTTAAACTTTGCCGACCAAGCCTCCAAAGCCTTGGAACTTGGCGCTTATTTTACAGAAATCATGTCTGGGACAGTTGACGTGCGCGACCGTATGGCGCGTAGCAAATATATTTCAGAGGATAATCTCGCCCAAATTATAGCTCTATCTGCTGAAGTTGATGAAAAAATTCATAGTGTCTTAGCTAAGGGAGGAATCTAACATGAGTGTTCTTAAAGAATATAGAACCGTTAGCGAAGTTGTCGGACCTTTGATGATTGTCGATCAGGTAAAGGGTGTGCGATACAATGAATTGGTTGAAATCAAGTTACATGATGGTGAAGTTCGACAAGGTCAAGTTCTAGAGGTTCACGATGATAAAGCAATGGTACAGCTTTTTGAAGGATCGAGTGGTATCAATCTTGAGAAAGCTAAAGTCCGTTTTACAGGGCATCCTCTTGAACTTGCCGTTTCAGAAGATATGGTTGGACGTATTTTCAATGGAATGGGAAAACCTATCGATGGTGGACCTGAACTCATTCCTGAAAAATATCTTGATATTGATGGACAAGCTATCAATCCTGTGGCGCGTGATTATCCAGATGAGTTTATTCAGACTGGAATCTCAGCGATTGACCATCTTAATACTCTCGTTCGCGGGCAAAAGTTGCCAGTATTTTCTGGATCAGGTTTGCCACATAATGAATTGGCTGCACAGATTGCTCGTCAAGCCACTGTTCTTAATTCAGATGAAAATTTTGCCGTTGTTTTTGCAGCTATGGGAATTACTTTTGAAGAAGCAGAGTTCTTTATGAATGATTTGCGTCAAACAGGTGCTATTGACCGATCAGTTCTCTTTGTGAATCTGGCTAATGATCCAGCGATTGAGCGTATTGCGACACCTCGCATTGCACTGACAACTGCAGAATATCTGGCTTATGAAAAAGATATGCATGTTTTGGTTATCATGACTGACATGACTAATTATTGCGAAGCACTTCGAGAAGTATCAGCCGCTCGCCGTGAAGTTCCAGGACGTCGTGGGTATCCGGGTTACCTTTATACCAACTTATCGACACTATATGAGCGGGCTGGTCGTTTAATTGGCAAGAAAGGCTCAGTGACCCAGATTCCGATTTTAACCATGCCTGAAGATGATATCACGCACCCAATCCCTGATTTAACAGGTTACATTACCGAGGGACAAGTGATTTTATCGCATGAATTGTATAATAGTGGCTACCGTCCACCAATCAATGTACTCCCATCTCTTTCTCGTCTAAAAGATAAAGGGTCAGGAGAAGGAAAAACACGTGGTGATCACGCTGCGACCATGAACCAATTGTTTGCGGCTTACGCTCAAGGAAAGCAAGCAGCAGAATTGGCAGTTGTCTTGGGGGAATCGGCGCTTTCTGAAGCAGATAAATTATATGTACAATTTACCAAACGCTTTGAAGAAGAATATATTAATCAAGGTTTCAATGCCAATCGTAGCATAGAAGAGACACTTAACCTTGGCTGGGAACTGTTAGCAATCCTTCCTAGAACTGAACTCAAACGTATCAAAGATGATATGCTAGATCAGTATTTGCCACAGACAAAAGCAGGTGCAGAAAAATAGGTCTGTTTTTACAATTCAAGGAAAGGAGTGATGTTTCCTATGGCACGTTTGAACGTTAAACCAACTCGTATGGAGTTGAGTAGCCTAAAAGAACGTCTAAAAACCGCAACACGTGGGCATAAGCTACTCAAAGATAAACGTGACGAGCTAATGAGACGTTTTGTAGCCCTTATTCGAGAGAATAATACTTTGCGAAAAGATGTGGAGGCAAAATTAGTCAGCACAATGCAAGATTTCGTTGTGGCTAAGTCGCTTGAAAACACGCTCATGGTTAAGGAGCTCTTCGCCATACCAACAAAAGAAGTGCAACTGTTTATTGAGACTGAAAATATCATGAGTGTCAAAGTCCCAAAAATGCATAGCCAAATTAATAATCCTTACGGTGATGATGATGGAGAAGTCATTTACAGCTACCTCTCCTCAAATAGCGAAATGGACACAACCCTCCAAGAAATGGAGGGCTTAGTTGGAAAACTGCTTCGCTTGGCAGAGGTTGAAAAAACCTGTCAGCTTATGGCGGATGAGATAGAAAAAACACGCAGACGTGTCAACGGGCTGGAGTACTCAACAATTCCACAGCTAGAAGAAACCATACATTATATCGAACTCAAGCTCGAAGAAGCTGAACGTGCAAACCTTGTACGCATCATGAAGGTGAAATAGTGAAAAGTAGTGATTTAAAAGAATTTCAAGAATAAACAGTCATGAGACTTTAAAAACGAGACAAGAAGTTTGATGGTTACGATAGTAAAGTTGAGTTGAAACATGATATCTTATTTAAGAAATCATAAGGGTTGCTTTTAGTTTAAAATAGAAGAAGATGAAGAAGCTAGGTAGATATGCTATAATGTATAGACTACAAAGCTTCTTTTTGAGTAAGTAGAGAAATTAAAATATTAGGGTGCTGTTACAATTTTTTAAGAGGTACCTTATGAGGAAACACAAGGAAGTATTTTTACGAAATTATGAAAATTTTCGATACACACACCCACTTAAATGTGGATAATTATTTTGGAAAAGAAGACGAAGAAATTGCTCTGGCTCATGAAATGGGGGTTTCTCGGCTGAATGTTGTCGGATTTGACAAAAAAACGATTGCCAAGTCTTTAGAATTGTCTTCGCGATTCGAAGAAGTATACAGCACAATTGGTTGGCATCCAACAGAGGCAGGTTCTTACAATCAAGAAGTTGAAGATATGATAGTAGCGAATCTTTCAAATCCCAAAGTTGTTGCCCTTGGTGAAATTGGGCTTGATTATTACTGGATGGAAGATCCAAAAGAAGTTCAGAATGGAGTTTTTAAACGTCAAATTCAGCTATCAAAAGATCACAATCTTCCTTTTGTTGTTCATACACGTGATGCACTTGAAGACACTTATAATGTTATCAAAGAAGTTGGTGTTGGTCCTTGCGGAGGAATTATGCACTCTTATTCTGGGTCTTTGAAGAAAGCTCAACAACTGATTGATCTAGGTATGACTATCTCTTTTTCAGGTGTTGTGACTTTTAAAAAAGCTTTGGATGTCCAAGAAGCTGCTCAAAATTTACCATTAGATAAAATATTAGTCGAAACAGATGCTCCCTACTTGGCACCAGTACCTAAACGAGGTAGAGAAAATCATACGGCTTATACACGCTATGTTGTGGATAAAATAGCAGAACTGAGAGGGGTATCTGCTGAAGAAATCGCTCAAGCTACCTATCAAAACGCTATGAGGATTTTCAAACTTGACTAAGAAAATAAAAATACAAGAAATTGTTGTAGTTGAGGGCAAAGACGATACTGCAAACTTACAGCGTTTCTATGATCTAGACACCTATGAAACGCGTGGCTCAGCAATTAATGAAAAAGATTTAGAACGTATCCAGAGACTTAACGACCTACGTGGTGTCATTGTTTTTACTGATCCGGATTTCAATGGTGAGCGTATTCGAAAGATAATAATGACTGCAATTCCGACAGCAAAACATGCTTTTTTAAACCGTGATGAGGCTGTTCCTAGATCTAAAACAAAAGGACGCTCACTAGGAGTAGAACATGCTTCCTTTGATGACTTACAAAAAGCTTTTTCTGGACTTTTAAGTAACTTTGATAGTGAAGACAGTTTTGATATCAGTAAAGCTGATTTGCTAAGACTTGGGTTGCTTATGGGGAAGGACAGTCGCAAACGCCGTGAATATCTTGGTGAAGACTTGCGCATTGGATACTGCAATGGCAAGCAACTCCTAAACCGATTGCAATTATTTGGTATACTTCTGTCAGATGTTGAAAAAAGTATAGAAAAATATGAAAGTGAGAATGAATGAGAATTGCAGATTATAATGTGACACGGGCAATTTTGAAACGTCACGGATTTACATTTAAAAAATCATTTGGGCAAAATTTTTTGACAGATACGAATATCTTGCAGAAGATTGTGACAACTGCTGAAATTGATAAAAATGTTAACGTTATTGAAATTGGCCCTGGAATTGGAGCCTTGACAGAGTTTTTAGCAGAGAGTGCAGCAGAGGTGATGGCTTTTGAAATTGATGAGCGCTTAATACCTATTCTAGCTGACACACTCCGTGATTTTGATAACGTCAAAGTGGTTAACGAAGATATTCTTAAGTCTAATTTGCAAGCACGTATTAAAGAATTTTCGAATCCTGATTTACCAATCAAGGTTGTTGCAAACTTGCCGTATTACATTACTACGCCGATTCTAATGCACTTAATTGAAAGTAAAATTCCGTTTGCAGAATTTATCGTTATGATGCAAAAAGAAGTTGCTGATCGTATCTCGGCAGAACCCAATACAAAAGCTTATGGTTCTTTATCAATTGCTGTTCAATACTATATGACGGCTAAGATTGCTTTTATCGTTCCGCGCACGGTCTTTGTTCCTTCTCCCAATGTAGATTCCGCGATTCTTAAAATGACGCGACGCAAAGAACCTCTTGTGCAAGTAGCGGATGAAGATTTCTTTTTTAAGGTCTCAAAGGTATCCTTTATTCACCGTCGAAAGACACTCTGGAATAATTTAACAAGTCATTTTGGCAAATCAGAGGACATTAAAGATAAGCTCCAACAAGCCTTAGAGCAGGCAGATATCAAACCATCAATTCGTGGAGAGGCCCTATCAATTCAAGATTTTGCACGATTGGCAAACAGTTTGCAAAATGTTGGACTGTAGTTTGAAGTTGATTTGATGATTTGTTTTCAACCAAGAACAAAAAATAAGTTAAAAGGTGTATTCTTCGGAGACATCCTGCAGCGAAAACTTTCTAAAATCTGTCTTAACAATTGGACAGATTTTTTATAATACCAGTAAAAAATATCTTAGAGAAAAGTGAGAAGCATAAAGAAATTGTATAAAATAAGTCCAAAAATCCACAAGACCTCAAAAAAACACTCTAATATCTAAGGTATTATTAGCATGTTTTTTAATAATTTCAATTTTATAAGGTTGTTTAATCTCTAGTAATTACCCTCAATATCTTGTTGATCTCTCACTTTGTGATACTGTAATTATTAGAATAACAGCAATATATTTTATATAATGGACTTAAGATTAGAATGTTGGAAAGGAGTTGGGGTTATGTTTATTTTTATTGGAATTTTATGTCTCTTGTTAGCGGCTTATGAAGTGTATAGCGTTCGGAAATGGTTTATTTATGTTAAAACTGAGGGAAATAAAAACACGTCACCTTTTATTCTATGGGCGATGTGGAGTGCCATTGTTTTTTCATTCTTTCTATTCGCAGCAGGTATGATTTTTATTTTTAATTTATTTGGTATTTGGTAAATTAATTATCAAATATATAAACAGACTATCCAATTTTAAAACGTGTGTTACATATCAGGGATTGCCTTGCTACTAGGAGACAACTATCGGGTGGATAGATAAAATAGAAAGATATTACTGTCATTTATATTGTGGCTGTGGGATATGTGATCGTCAATTGGGTCTGTTGAACCAATATAATCGTGCATCTAACATAGAAAACGCCATCCTAAGAAGGTTTAGTTTAAATAAATCAAAAAGAGCAGGAATATAAGTATCGACTTATCAATTCCGCTCTTTTAGTGTATACAAATAGGTAAGATGTCATTAAGGAAAGGACGGGATTTGAACCCGCGCGTGAATAAGTCCACTTGCCGGATTTCGAGTCCGGTGCTGTACCAAGCTGAGCCACCTTTCCAAAGATGCGGAAAAAGGGATTTGAACCCTCACGCCCAAAGGGCACATGCACCTGAAGCATGCGTGTCTGCCGTTCCACCATTTCCGCAAGAACCTTTTTTATTATACTCCTTTTTGCAACAAATTGCAGTAATTATTTATGGGAAATAAAGAGATAAGAACCATTTCCGAATTGTCAAGTCAAGTGCAACATAGAGCATCCCTACCAGTATGATTACTTTAAGCTATTTGGGCTAGTTTCATAGTGAGAAAAGTCAGTTGATCAGTGTAGGTTGCCACTGTTGAAATAAGTTGAATTTTTTGGTGGCAATCTACTTTTTAAAAAGTATTATTCATAAAAAAGACTAACAAGTGAAAAATTCGCCTTCAATGCTGAATTGCACTTTTTTTTTTGCTATAATGTTAAGCAACAAGTTGGGACAAAAGCCGTTTAAAAAGTTTTCTAAGTCTAACTTTTTTTGAAATTGATAAAAAAGATAAATTGAATGAGAATTCAGTATTAGTTGGTAGGACTGGCTGATAGGTGCCAATTAATTTTAATTATTAGAAATTAATATCTTAGTTGAGGAGCTTCATTGCAAGGTAGAATCATTAAGTCTCTCGCGGGTTTTTATTATGTAGAGTCACACGGAAAAGTTTACCAGACACGCGCGCGTGGTAATTTTAGGAAAAAAGGCAAGACACCATACGTTGGTGATTTGGTGGAGTTTTCAGCTGAGGATAATTCGGAAGGCTATATTCTAAGCATCCATGAGCGAAAGAATAGTTTAGTTCGCCCACCGATTGTCAATATAGATCAAGCGGTTGTTATCGTCTCGGCTAAGGAGCCAGCATTTAATAGCAATCTACTTGATCGATTCTTGGTACTATTAGAACATCGAAATATCCATCCTATTGTTTATATATCAAAACTTGATTTGTTAGACAATTGGTCAGAGATAGATGATGCCCGGAAACATTATCAAGAAATTGGTTATGATTTCTGTTACTCATTGGAAGAGTTAGCTCCATTATTATTTGGTAAATTGACTGTATTTATGGGACAGACAGGTGTTGGAAAATCAACTTTACTAAATAAAATTGATCCAAACCTAGAACTTGAAACGAATGAAATTTCTGAAAGTCTAGGTCGAGGTCGGCATACTACTCGCGCTGTCAGTTTTTATGATGCTTATGGTGGAAAAATTGCTGATACTCCAGGTTTTTCTTCATTAGATTACGAAGTAACAACTGTGGAAGATTTAAATGCTGCTTTTCCCGAACTACGCAGATTAAGCCGATTTTGTAAGTTTCGTTCATGCAGCCACACCCATGAGCCTGACTGTGCTGTTAAAAATGCACTTGAGAATGGTGAAGTGTGGAAATCCCGTTATGACAATTACCTCCAAATCTTAAGTGAAATTGAAAACCGACGTGAAACATATAAAAAGACCATTAAAAGAAAGTAGGACCTCACATGTTAAATAAAATCGCCCCATCCATTTTAGCCGCAGACTATGCAAATTTCGCATCTGAATTGATAAGAATTGAAGAAACTGGTGCGGAATACGTTCATATTGATATTATGGACGGCCAATTTGTGCCAAGTATTACTTTTGGTGCAGATGTGGTTGCTAGTATGCGCAAACATAGTAAATTAGTTTTTGATTGTCATTTGATGGTGGTCTCGCCAGAACGTTTTGTGGATGCATTTGCACAGGCTGGTGCTGATATCATGACTATCCACACAGAGAGTACAGCTCATATTCATGGTGCTCTTCAAAAAATCAAAGCTGCGGGAATGAAAGCCGGCGTGGTTATCAATCCAGGGACACCAGTTTCTGCTCTTGAGCCAGTTTTAAATCTGGTTGACCAAGTGCTTATTATGACTGTTAATCCTGGTTTTGGTGGGCAAGCCTTTATTCCAGAATGTCTAGATAAAGTGAAATTAGTTGCACATCTTCGTAAACAACGTGGGTTAGACTTTGATATTGAAGTTGATGGTGGTGTGGATGATCAGACTATTAAAGCGTGTGCTGCTGCAGGAGCAAATGTATTTGTTGCAGGCTCTTATTTGTTCAAAGCGCAAGATTTGACAGCCCAAGTTGATACGCTTCGCCAATCGCTCAATGACTAAAGTGGCTTTATTCGCAGGTGGCGATTTAACCTATTATTCATCTGATTTCGATTATTTTGTCGGAGTTGATCGTGGAAGCTTGTTCTTGCTTAAAAATGACATGCCTATAGATTTGGCAATAGGTGATTTCGATTCTGTCTCCCAAGAAGAATTCCAAGAAATTCAAAAAGTCGCGAAGAAAACCATTCAAGCACCTGCTGAAAAAGATGACACAGATACTGAGCTAGCCTTAAAGACGGTCTTTGCCAAATTTCCGAGAGCAGAAGTAACTGTATTTGGAGTTTTTGGTGGACGTCTAGATCACATGCTGTCGAATCTATTCTTACCTAGTGAGCCTGAAATTGCTCCTTTTATGCAACAAATCAGTTTATCAGATTCCCAAAATCTCATTCAATTTTACCCAAATGGTCGTCAGCGTATTTTGCCCAAAAAAGATATGTACTATGTTTCATTTATGGCAGAAGGAGATGCTGATTTAAGTATTTTAGGGGCTAAGTACGAATTAACCACTACTAATTTTTTCAAAAAAAAGGTTTATTCAAGTAACGAATTCATTAATCAGCCGATTGAAGTTAGTCTTGACTCTGGTTACCTTATAGTGATTTACAGTAAAGATAGGAGTTAGAATGGTGATTCTGTTAATAATGGTATCTTTTGTTAGTCTGGGATTATCAATCTTTCTATTGCTGAAAATAGCAGAGCTTCAAAAACAGCTTAAGCAAACACTTGATGACAATACCGATAATTTGTCTGATCAGATATCCTATCAAATGGAAATAGCTAACAAGAATCAGGCTTTAGAACTCAGTACTCAACTGAATCATCTTCAGACTGACCTTTATAGTCAATTCAATGAAATTCGTGAAGTGCTTCATCAGAATCTCACAGAAAGTCGCGACCGTTCAGACCAGCGTTTAGAGATGATTAACAAGAGTCTGGGACAATCTGTCAAAGATATGCAAGAATCTAATGAGAAGCGTTTAGAAGAAATGCGACAAACCGTTGAAGAAAAGTTGGAACAGACACTTCAAAATCGCTTAAAAACTTCTTTTGAGACCGTCTCAAAACAGCTAGAGTCCGTGAATCAAGGTCTTGGAGAGATGAAAACTGTTGCCCAAGATGTTGGAACACTCAACAAGGTACTTTCTAATACTAAAACTCGTGGAATTCTAGGGGAATTGCAACTAGGTCAGATTATAGAAGATATTATGACAGAAAGTCAATATGAGAGAGAATTTTCAACCATTTCAGGCTCAAATGATCGTGTAGAATATGCTATTAAGCTGCCAGGAACTGGTCAAGACGATTATGTGTATCTACCGATTGATTCCAAGTTTCCTTTGGAAGATTATTATCGACTTGAGGACGCCTATGAGACAGGTGATAAAGACCAAATTGAAGTCTATAGGAAATCATTACTGGCAAGCATCAAACGCTTTGCAAAAGATATCAATACCAAATATCTCAATCCGCCAGAGACAACTAATTTTGGGATTATGTTCTTGCCGACAGAAGGTCTCTATTCAGAAGTTGTGCGAAATGCCAATTTCTTTGATGGTTTACGAAGAGAAGAAAATATCGTAGTTGCAGGTCCTTCAACGGTATCGGCACTTCTTAACTCACTTTCAGTTGGTTTTAAAACACTCAACATTCAGAAAAATGCAGATGACATTAGTAAAATATTGGGAAATGTCAAAACTGAATTTGGGAAGTTTGGCAACCTATTAACAAAAGCTCAGAAGCAAATCAATACTGCCAATAAGACATTAGACAGTCTCATTTCAACACGGACAAATGCCATCGTTCGAGCCCTAAGCACTGTTGAAACCTATCAAGACCAAGCAACCAGAAGCCTACTTGACCTTCCAGCCTTAGATGAAGAGGAAAACGATGAAAATTAATCAAATGAAAAAAGATGAGCTCTTTGAAGGCTTTTATCTCATTAAGTCAGCAGAAGTAAGAAAAACGCGAGCAGGAAAGGATTTTATTTCTTTTACTTTCAGAGATGATACAGGAGAAATCTCTGGAAATCTCTGGGATGCTCAACCCTATAATGTGGAAGAATTTGTATCAGGAAAAGTCGTCTACATGAAAGGGAGACGCGAAGTGTATAATGGAACACCACAAGTTAATCAAATTTCACTTCGCAATCCTCGTGAAGGGGAACCCAACAATCCAAGTGACTTCAAAGAAAAAGCCCCAGTAGACGCTGAAGACGTCAAAGATTATTTAGAACAAATGATGTTTAAGATAGAAAATGCCACATGGCAACGTATTGTTCGTGCGCTCTATCGTAAATTTGATAAAGAATTTTTCACATATCCTGCTGCAAAAACAAATCATCATGCTTTCGAATCAGGACTTGCTTATCATACAGCAACAATGGTTCGGCTTGCAGAAGCTATCGCAGGCATTTATCCTGAACTTAATAAAAGTCTTTTATATGCGGGAATTATGCTACATGACTTGGCTAAAGTCATTGAACTGACGGGGCCAGATAATACAGAATATACGATTCGTGGAAACCTTATCGGTCATATTGTACTTATTGATGAAGAAATCACTAAGGTTATTACAGAACTTGGCATTGATGATAGTAAAGAAGAAGTGATAGTCCTCCGTCATACGATTCTAAGCCACCATGGTCTTTTAGAATACGGAAGTCCCGTACGACCTCGAATCATGGAGGCAGAAATCATTCACATGATTGATAATGTTGATGCAGAAATGATGATGATGACTACGGCGCTTAGCAGAGTGAGTGAAGGTGAGATGACTAATCGGATATTCGCCATGGACAATCGTTCTTTCTACAAGCCAAATCTAAAATAAATAATAAAATGCGGACGTTTTCACGGATAACGTTCGCTTTTTATGACGTTTTTTGGTATAATATCGGAAAAAGAATATACAAATGGAGAAATTATGAAGTTACGACGTAGTGAACGTATGGTTGTCATCTCCAACTATTTGATAAACAATCCATACAAATTAACAAGTCTAAATACCTTTGCTACACAATATGAAGCTGCTAAATCTTCTATCTCGGAAGATATTGCCATTATAAAAAAAGCCTTCGCAGAGAGTCGTATTGGTGAGATAAAGACAGTTACAGGAGCTAGTGGTGGTGTTATCTTTACACCAGGTATTGCTAAAAATGATGCAATAGCTATTGTGGATGATTTACGTGTTCGGCTCTCAGAGAGTGATCGCATTCTTCCAGGAGGCTATATTTATCTCTCGGATCTTCTAAGTACTCCCCAAATTTTACAAAACGTGGGCCGAGTTATCGCCAATGCTTTCAGAGGACAAAAAATTGATGCCGTAATGACTGTAGCAACAAAAGGTGTTCCTATAGCGAATGCTGTTGCCAACATTTTAAACGTTCCTTTTGTCATTGTTCGTCGTGATCTTAAAATCACTGAGGGGTCAACAGTTTCTGTTAATTACGCTAGTGGCTCAAGTGATCGTATCGAAAAAATGTTTTTATCTAAACGTAGTTTACAACCAAATAGTCGAGTGCTTATCGTAGATGATTTCCTTAAAGGTGGTGGAACAATTTCAGGAATGGTAAGCTTACTTGTTGAGTTTGACTGTACTCTTGTTGGTGTTGCAGTTTTCGCTGAAAATGCACAAGCAGAGCGCGAAAAGATGACTTATAAATCACTTTTGAAAGTATCGGAAATTGATGTAAAAAATAATAATGTCAAAGTAGAGCTAGGAAATATATTTGATTGAAAAAAGTCTATTTTAGAGTAAATATTTATTGACATGGAGTACCGATTATGTTACTATAATAAACGGTACTTTTTACTTTTGGTCTCTTAAAAGTGTACAGAGACGTGCTGACAAATGTTGCAAAAGTGCACAAAGGATAGGGGATGTCACCAATCACTCTATTCAACCAAAAATAAAAATTTAACAGGAGAAATGTAGATG
>CAZPYI010000029.1:0-18344 GCA_964590305.1 uncultured Streptococcus sp. | reverse complement strand
AAGATCGGAAGAGCACACGTCTGAGTGGAGTTCAGACGTGTGCTCTTCCGATCTTTTGTATCAACCATAGCTACAACTGGACTTCCAAGTTTTTGAGCTTCTTTAACAGCAATCTGTTCTTTATGTGGGTCAACAACATAGATAACATCTGGAATACGAGGCATATCTTCGATACCACCTAAGAATTTTTCAAGACGTGCACGTTGTTTGTTAAGAAGTGCAACTTCTTTCTTAGGAAGAACATCAAAAGTTCCTTCTTCTTCCATGCGTTTGATTTCTTTCAAGCGAGCAATACGTTTTTGGATAGTTTCCCAGTTTGTGAGAGTTCCACCTAACCAACGATGGTTAATGAAATATTGGCCAGCACGTTCTGCTTCTTCTTTTACAGCGTCTGCAGCTTGTTTTTTAGTTCCAACAAACAAGATAACAGCATCATTTGCTGCTGCATCACGAACAAAATCGTAAGCTTGATCAGCTAATTTTACAGTTTGTTGAAGGTCAATAACGTGGATGCCATTACGTTCTGTGAAGATGTATTTAGCCATCTTAGGATTCCAGCGACGAGTTTGGTGACCAAAGTGAACACCAGCCTCAAGAAGTTGTTTCATTGAAATTACTGCCATGAGTAGTTTCTCCTTTTATTGTTTATTTCCTCTCTCAGATGTCAACTTGCGGTCTAACCATTTGGCAACAAGACCACAATTAATCTAAGATGAGTATTTGTCGCATTTCTGCGACCCTTATATAATATCAAAATCACAGCAAAATTGCAAGAGAATTTGGCTTGACTAAACGAGTTTTTTAGGGTAAAATATTCTTTGTTGTGGCGGTATAGCCAAGTGGTAAGGCACGGCTCTGCAAAAGCTTGATCGTCGGTTCAAATCCGTCTACCGCCTTAAATATACAGATTTAACCAGATTTATATACACGAAAACCCCTAGAAATAGGGGTTTTTAATTTTTAAACAAGGAGAGAAATGGAGAAAAAAGAATATTTGTGTGGGTGTTTTATTCACCCCACCAACTATCCTGTCTTGCTTGTTCCCACTGTTCCTTGTTCTCTTCTTTTCACTTCTCGATTTCTTCAAAACTACAGTTTTTTTAAAATTTTGGAAAAGAAAATGATATTCACAAACATATATCAGTATGAAGAACATCATTTTTTAAAAGCTAATAAATTAGTTTTGAGTAATTCGTGTAAGCAATCTAACAGAACCTAGTATAGCAAGAGAAATAAGCACAGTCACTCCCAAGAAGAACATCCCATCGTTTGATTTATCACCAGTATGGGGTAAAGTATTTTTACTCTTTTCGATTTTTTTATCAGAATTGTTGCTATTTGAAGAACTACTTGCTTCAGGCTTGTTATCTGAATCTTTTATTATAGGTTTCTTTGTATAAACGTATATAACTGGTTCGCCTTCTTCAGAAAACATACCCTCTCTTAAACCTTGAACCTCTTTGAAAATATAACCATCTATGTCCTTTTGCTCAGATGAATAATTTTCTCCTACAACCCCATTCAAAATAACATCATCTAATATCTCAGATCCGTTTTCATCAACATATTTAACACGAACTTCTCCATATTTTATAGGATTCTTAGTATAAATATAGGTAATGGCTTGCTCGTTCTCATTGAATGTGTTATCACTCAATCCCTGTACTTCTTTAAATGTGTATCCGTCAATATCTTTTTGCTGCGATTCATAAGTATCCCCTATATTTCCAGATAATGTTTCAGGATTAGCAATTTCTTCTCCACCTTCATCAATATAGGATACCTTAACATTTCCTGCCGGTATTCCTTCTGCAGAATATGTGATAAAATCCGAAAATGAATAACCGATAGCAGTACTGTAAGAGGTGTTTGGAAGCCAATAATATTTAATAACAAATTTAAAAGTTTTTGATTCTCCAGGCGAAATTGTTCCAAAATCATGCTTAGGAACTGTATCAGTACCAGATTGCTCTGCGTTTGCTTTTACATAATTTACAAAATCAATGCTGCTATTGTCAGTTGAAAGCGCAGTTTGAGAAGTTGTCAAAACGTCTGGGAAAGGTGTTGACTCTCTGGGAACATATGTAAAATCACTATCATCTTGAATCAAAGCAAATACTGTAGACTCAAACCCTGGGAGCTCAAATCTTTTTGTACTTGAATCCCATTTATACGCAATTCCATGTAACTCACTTAACACGGGATTCGTAATTGTCGCAGATCCAGAAACATTTCCATTAAAGTTATAGTATGGTAAAAAATAGGAAGCATTTAGATTTTTATTTGTTGTTGTATTAGTAACAGTGTATGTTACTGTCAAAAGGGTATAGCGCCAATTATTGACATTTTGTCTTGTAGTTGAGCCAGTGACTGTTCCGTAGTCCCCTAAATTCTGATTTTGGTAGTATACCGACACAATGTTTTCCTCGGCTAAAATACTTTTTGGAGCCGTGAAAAGACAAGCTATGATAACAGACAAAATCACTAAAAACAAACTCATTTTTTTCTTTTTCATACAAGTCATCCTTTTATTATTATAAAAAACAAATTTCCAAAACACATTATCACCTTTTATAATTATAGTCAAATAAATGGACTGGAAATTATATGTGATTGTTTATCCTGTCAGCTTTTGTTTAAGAAATAAAAGAAAACTGGTCAATGACTAGCTTTCCTTTATAGCAGATATATCTGACTTTTTCCACTGTAACAAAAAACCGTCACATTAGTGACGGTTCGAAAATCATTTCAATTTATCTTTAATTGCATCTGTGGCACCTTCTACAGCATCTTTAACATCTTCTGCTAATTCTTTACCTTTAGCGATTGTTTTTTCAACGAAACCTTCTGATTCCATTTTTTTATCACCTGTTACTTTACCGAAGCCTTCCTTGACACTACCTTTAGCCTTATCAAACGTTGCTTTTAGTTTTTCTTCAGACATATCTGTGCACCTCCTTTTTATTTAGAATAACTGATATTCATTGGAAGCGCAAACAATATGATTTGAGTTTTAAGAAAATAAAAAATAGGGTCTAACAACCTCTTTTTAGAATTCATCTAAATTCTCATTATTAAAACTAATATATTCAACTAAACCATTTCCATTTAAAGCTTCTGAAAAATTAACAACTGCCAAGGTACAGGTTGGAAAATTATTTACTTGTGAAGTTAAATGAAGAAACAAAAGCTCTCAGATATGAATAGAGGATTGCATTGCCACCCAAAATATTTATTAATTGCTCTATATTTTCAAAATCACTAAATTCGAAAGAAAACAGGTTGAAGCTTCTATATTTACTCTTTTAAAACTACTATTGGGTTGGGAATTTTGTAATTGTATAGTGACTCTTCTGTAAAATTTTTCCTTATAGCCATTTAACAGTTTTATGTTTTACAGGTTTGTTAAACTCTAAAAAAGATAGGCTATTTTCTTCTATGTTAAAAAAGAAAAGTTGACGGTTAATTTTTTACCATCCCCACCACGATGTTTCCTTACCCTCTTCCCACTGCTTCTTGTTCTCTTCTCTCCACTTCTTAATTGTTTCAAAACTAAATTCTATCATGGTGATTCCTCCTATATTATATTTATTCGTAAAAGTTTCTAAAAAGAAAAAGCAGTCATTTTTGACGACCACTTAAAATAAAATACTAAGAAAACAAATTTCAAGTTAGTTTTCTTAGTATATGACATTTTTGTATCTCTATTTAAAGATTATTGAAACTGATTTGAATAAATAGTTTTATTTGACTGTCAATTCCCAAATTTCAATCGCTCTTATATGGATAGGATATCCTTGTTGACTATTCCAATTCTGCATGTCTCGTTGATTTACTTTTTTATAAATTTCAGTTAAAACGCCTAACTCAGCTTCTGATTTGACATGTCGAAACGTTTTAGTTGCTGTGTTAATGTGATAAGTACGTCTGATTGCAAAGTGACCTGTACTAGCATCCTTAAATGTATCATCCTTAAATGTGATTAAAAATTCCATATTAAATACCTCCTGTGTGTTTGTTGTTATTTGTGAAGTTCCTTTGCGCCTAAAGACAGTATCGTAGGTTGCGCTGTATGGTAATTTTACAAGATTAAATACACCACCAGCAGCCCCTTGGTTTTGGCCCAAAAACCATCCATAGCCACCACCAGCATCACTATCAAAAATAGCTATGTGCGAATATGGTGTCCACCCTGACACAACTTTAAATACTACAATGTCTCCTGATTGCATACTCGATGCTTCATCAAAATGGTTCAAAGTCCCATTTGTTTGTCGCTGCTCCCAAATATCACGTGCATATCCTGTAACAGTACAATTTGCATATGGTACGCCTAAATATTGACAATATTTAGCATAACCATCCCAACATTGATTACCAAAGCTTCCATCAATATCAAATCCCTTTCCTAAGACTTGATTTTTAAACTCGTTGTAATTTGTCATATTTTCTCCTTTCTGTAATGTAAAAACGCATAAAGCACTAGGTTCGCGAACATATTCTAGACTAAGCTTGACAAAAACTAGAATAAAGTCTAACATGATTATATATAAAAGCATTAAACACTGCAGTTGATAACGCTAACCTAATCTGTTAAAGTTCAGTTTTGTTTTTATTTTGCTAATTTACTTTACGAATCGCATTCTATACTTTTTTATAGCTTATGTCAACTATTTTCTATACTTTTTTATTGAATTTTATTTTATGATCTCTGAAAGGACTGATTTAAAAATGTTTTCTACACTTGAAATAATTAAAAAACTTGCCAAATCTCGTGGACTAACTATGTCAAAACTAGAAGAAAATCTAGGATACAGTACAAACTACTTTTATACTCTTAAAAATAAAAAACCAAATTCTGAACGCCTACAACAAGTCGCTGACTACTTCAATGTCTCTACAGATTATCTTTTAGGTCGCACCGACAATCCCAGAGTGGCTTCAGGAAAGTTTTATTTTGAAGGCAAAGAAGTCGATGTTGAAGAACTTGCTTCAACTGCTATGCGCTTCAATGGTATGCCTTTAAACGACAAAGACAAGGTTGCTATCCAAAATATAATTGAAGCTTTCCTAAATAGCCAAGAAAAATAAAAAAAGAGATGTTCACTTATGACAGAAAAAGAACTATATTCGGATTTTGATATAAGAATTTCTATTTTTGAAAATGATATATATGAAAGCGAGGCATTTTACGTCCCAGCTTTAAAAACAATGTTTTTGAGTGATAAAATCGCTGAAGAAGATAGGATGAAGGTTGTTCTGCATGAATTAGGACATAAAAATCATCTTCCTCACTTATATCCTATTTTTAGAGAAAAATACGAAATCCAAGTCAATAGAAACATGATTCATTATTTAATAAAAGAAGAATTGTATCTCTACAGTGATGAGGAATTCAATTACATATCATTTATGGAAAAATACAAACTAAAAACCATAGCAGATGAAACTATGGTCAAAGAAGAATATCAAAAATTGCTAGCAGAACATTAAAATTACGTGCAAACCACTGAACCACAGTAAAATTCGAGGTTTGGGGAATTATGAAAAATCGTTTTAGGAAGTATTACATTGCTTTCCATTATTGCACTTGCAGCTTATTCATCAAACTCAATTTCTAGTACAGAATTGAGTTTAGTTCTGTTAATCCCAGTTTCACTAAAGCTAGCGAAACTGCAATGGAAACATTCTCTTCATCAGGCGATACTGACGTATCAAAAGAATATAGAAATGCTCTGACATCTGCGGAGAAATATCTGGACTGGGAAAATATATCTAATGTAAAATGATACAACCAGCTTACATCCGAATATGGAAAAATGCACGCCAGAACAGGTACAATATACGATAAATAATTTACCACAATAAAAACAAAAAAGTCCCACACTCTCCTTCGCCAAAGCTCGAGTATCAGACCTAACTAAGTATAACGAACAAGCATTAAATGGCTTGTTTTGTTATCCCCACTTTAATAAAATTGGAAAGAAAAAACATTTCATCTTTTAGAAAATGATAAAATAGGTGGCACTATTGGATACCCTATTTAAAATTCAGTAGCCACTTTGATAACTTAAAAATCAAACCAACTACACACATAGAAGATAGCTTGTTAAAAAGTTTTTTGACTATATATTAACCTTAACTGCACATACATTTAGTAATATATATGCCATTTTGGACCCAAGTGACCTACTCCTTCTACAATATATTCTGAAAATAGATAATATGCTTACTATAATTATCTATCTATTATTTATTTTTTGTCTGGCATTGTTTCTTGTAACCCTCACCCCAATCAGACATAGAATCCAAGATTGGTTTCAGACTGCGTCCTGTTTCTGTAAGAGTATACTCAACACGTGGTGGAACCTCTGCAAAAACTTCACGATGTACCAGATCTTTTGCCTCCATATCTCGAAGCTGACTTGTCAAAACTTTTTGACTGACACTACCAATCGATTTTCGAAGTTCTCCAAAACGCTTTGTTCCCACCATAAGATCTCGTAATATCAGCACTTTCCACTTATCGCCAATTAAAGACAAAGTAGTCTCAACTGGACACTCAGGTAATTCAAAAGATTCCATAATACTCTCCTTCTATAGTTTCTTTTTGTAACTTACTTACTTTTTATATTATAATAGTAAAAAAGAAAATAAACAAGTCAAAATTTTTTTATTATGACTTAACCATCGTAAAATACACTAATATCACATTAGTTACTTACAAGTAATTGGCATTTATTACCTATAGGTGACTATGCAACAAAAAAGTGCCTACTTTCCAAATAAACTGTAAGGGTATAAAATAAACTTAGGCTTGAAAGAGCTCACTAATAACTTAATTATTTAAAAACGAAAAGAGGAAACATCTTATGGCATCTATTACAATTTTTGGTCAAGGCAACATGGGTTCAGCTATCGGAAAACTATTTGAAAACGCAGGGAATGCAGTTTCTTACATTGAAGCAGGCGATAAAGGAGTCAACCTAGGTGATATTGTTGTTTTTGCAGTTCCTTACCCAGCAGTTGAAGGAATCTTATCTGTTTACGGAGATGACCTAGCTGGTAAAATCCTTATTGACATCACTAATCCAGTAAACTTTGAAACATTTGATGATTTAGTTGTTCCAGCAGATAGCTCTGCTAGTGCGCAAATCGCTAATCAATTAAAAGAAACACGAGTAATCAAAGCTTTCAATACAACTTTCGCTGCTACACTAGCTAGTCACAAAGTTGCTGATACCGTTCAAACAACTGTGATGATGGCATCAGATGACGCAGAAGCAAAAGCTGAAGTTAGTCAAGTTCTTGAAGGTAGTGGCGTTCGTACGCTTGATGCAGGTAGCTTGAAACGTGCTCGTGAACTAGAAGCTTTTGGTTTCTTACAAATTTCTTTAGCAGCAGGTGAAAAAATTTCTTGGACAGGTGGCTTTGCCATTTTAGACTAATCTTGGGAAAGAGGAAATAAATGATGAATTATTTGATAACTGGTGTAACTGGAGGACTTGGTTCCGCTATTCTTGATAGCATTAAAGACAAGGTTGCTCGTGAAAAGGTCTCTTTGCTTGTTCGTTCAGAAGAAAAAGCTAATCCATTTCTAGAAAAGGGATATGATGTTCGCATTGCCGACTTTTCTGAGAAAGAAAAGCTGGTCCAAGCCTTTTCAGGTATTGATACGCTCATGTTCGTTTCCTCTGCTCCAGGTCAATCCTTATCTCGAGAGAAACAGCACCAAAATGTTGTTGAGGCTGCTATTGAAGCTGGTATAAAAAATATTGTTTATACCAGTATCTCAAATGGTGAACATTCTAAAGCATCTCTTGCACCTGATCATATTATTACTGAGAAATTAATAAAAGATTCTGGTTTAACTTATAAAATACTTCGCAACAACTGGTATCTCGAAAATGAACGCGGTACATTAAATAGTGCAGTTAACGATGGTGTCTTTGTTTACGCTGCAGGAGATGGAAAAGTTGGTTGGGCACTTAAACGTGAATATGCAGAAGCTGCTGCCAATGTGCTCCTTGGTGACTTCTTAAGCTCAGATATTTTTGAATTAGCAGGAGAGCAACTTACTTACGCCGCTTTAGCAGAAGCTGTTTCAGAAGTTTCTGGCAAAGAGTTTGAAATCCTTTCATTATCTGATATAGACTTCAAAAAATCATTGCTAGAAGCTGGATTGCCCAGTGAAGTTGTGACAATTATCGCTGCTATCCAATCAGATATTAGACATCAGGAGCTTGAAGTTAACGAAAGCCATCTTGAACAACTTCTTGGTCATCCACAACTTGATATCCATAATGCTATTAGAGAGGTGCTAAACACATGACATATGCTTATAATTCTGATATTCGCTTAGGCACTGTTAAACTCAATGTGCGAGATTTGCAAAGTCAGACTGATTTTTATACTAATATCATTGGATTCAAAATCCTTGAAAGAAATGAAAACTCAGTTTCTCTCACAACTGATAGCAAGGAAGCTAGGATGATTTTAGAAACAACCGATGTTGACAGTAAGTTGACATACGGACTTTATCATACTGCTATTCTTGTTCCAGATCGTAACAGCTTAGGCTTGGCACTTCGTCATCTGGTTATGAACGGCGCAGAACTTGAAGGTGGCGCTGACCATGGTTATAGCGAAGCTATTTACCTTCATGATCTTGATGGAAATGGCATTGAAATTTATCGAGATAAGCCGACCACTGAGTGGGATATTCGAGATAATGGACAAATTATTGGTGTAACTGAAGAGCTAGATGCTCAAGGTCTTATTGACAATCTTGCCAACGAAACTGATACTTTCCAACTTCCAGAAGCGACAAAAGTTGGTCATGTCCACTTAAGCGTTAAAGATGCTCTCAAATCTTCAAAACTATATCAAAACGTTTTTAGTTTAGGAGATAAGATGACTGTCCCATCAGCTAGCTGGATTGCTTCTGGTAATTACCATCATCACCTCGCTTTTAATCAGTGGGCTGGTCCCGGTCTTGATAATCGTTTTGAAGGTGCTCCTGGTTTAGCATATCTGACTATCGAATACAGCGATACACTATTGTATCAAGCAAGTCTCAAAAAGGCGCAACTTTATGGTATGGCTATTCTATCTCAGAAAGAAAAAGAATACATTTCTGAAGACAGTGACGGAATTAGAACACTTGTGATATTAAAATAGCTAGAAGCTCATTTTTGAGCTTCTCTTTTTTGAATACCAAGATATCATGTTTCAATTTCACACGATAAAACTAGAATAAGCAAAGTTACTTGTTAACTTATTATAATCGCTTTCTGATAAAAAAATCGTTAAGACAAAATATATCCTGTAAAGTATATCTTTACACAGTGTTTACATAATTGTAAAGATGAAATTTGATAACTTTTTAGATGAAACCTATTTAAAAAGTATATGTTTGTTGACAAAAGAAAAGTGTTTTCAACTTGACAGTAAGAGCTATAGATTTTACAATGAACCTATGATTATATTTTTAATTCCAACTGCCAAAGAGATGGGTTTTGATGGACCAACTTATCCACATCAGCTACCAGAGAAAAGTTCCGAAATCATCGAAGAACTCTCTCATTTATCAAAGAAAAATTTGGAGAAACTTTATAAAATTACTCCTGTGGCTGCCCAAGTTGAGTATGAGCGCATACAAGATATCAAAAAAAGACTAGCTCCTGCTTATCCAGCCCTTGATTTATTTAACGGTCTGATGTATCGTAATATAAAAAATGACTTAAACGCAAGTGACCGTAAATATCTTTTTGAGCATACCTATATTACTTCATCACTTTATGGCATTATCTCTCCTAACCAACAAATTGCTCCACATCGCTTAGATTTTAATTTAAAATTGAAATTAAACGAAAAATCCTTAAAGGTCTATTGGCGCAATGACTTTGATTCATTTGCTAATAGTCAAGATACTATTATTTCATTGCTTTCAAGTGAATTTGAAATGGTTTTTTCGCCTGAGTTACGTGAAAAATTCGTTACTATCACATTTATGGAAGAAAAAAATGGTCAACTCAAAAAACATTCGACAATCTCTAAAAAAGCACGTGGCAAACTACTAGCACAGGCAGCTAAAAAGAATAGCCAAAGTTTGGATGATTTAAAAAAATTAATATTTGATGGCTTTACATATCAAGAGTCGCTATCTGAAAATCCTACTAATCTTACTTTCTTAAAAAAATTAGATTAGTCAGTTATTCACAAAAGATTTACTTATCCACAGACTGTGGATAAGTATGAGGATATATTGGGGATAAAGTGTGTATAAGGACAAAAGAGTCTAGCTAAAAACTGACTAATAGCTGTGATTACAGGCTTGGTTCCTTCATAGGGTTCATACTTTTTCTTTAACTACTTCTATCAATAATTTATATTTTCAATCTTGTTACAAAACAAAAAAACTAGTAGCCTTGCTGTCGAATTCGAGAGACAAATCTACTAGTTTCTTTTTTAAAATAAATGGTTTTAATTATATTTCTCGACTTACTTGCTCAAAAGATTGGTCTCCATCATTAAGCTTATCCCAAATAACCACCTTATCCAATTTAAGTGATTCTTGCACATCTATGATGCGTTGATTTGATGATCCTCGAAACTGAAGCATCAAATTTTTCTTTTTTATATCAAAACGACCATCAACCAAAATATCAATTAAACTCAGCATCTCCAACTTATCTGGCGTTTCTTGCATCATCTCTTCCCATGTATATCCCGTCCATGACCAAATATCTTTTTCTGGCAATTCCTGACGCACACGCTTAATGAGAGGTAAAAGGATAGCAGTATTTAGAAAAGGTTCCCCTCCAAGTAATGTTAAACCTTGAACATAAGGCTGTGCTAAATCTGTCATAATCTGCTCTTCAAGGTCACTTGTATAAGGGATTCCTGCTTTAAATGACCAAGTTGCTACATTATAACAACCTTTACAGTGAAACATACAACCAGATACATATAGAGAATTACGAACGCCCTCGCCATCCACAAAATTAAAGGCCTTATAATCGATTATCCGATTTTGACTTAAGTCTTCTGTTTTCCATTCACCAGGATTGGGGGTATTCCAATTTTTTTCTTCCATCCTAGACTACTTTCTAAATTAAACTTACAATTCAATCCAATAACGCTCGATATCATCTCTGATATCCTCAAGAACACCACCATTTGTAAGAATTGTTTTCCGACTGGCATCATTGACTCTATCGCAAGTTAGTAATGCACGATGGATATTTTTCTTTTTAGCTTCTATCAGACCAAGACCTAGCTGTTCTTTTGCATAACCTTTACCACGCTCAGATGGACGAATAGAATAGCCGATATGACCACCTCTATTCAACAAGTTATCATTTAATCTCAAACGAAGATGTAAAAAGCCGAGTGCCCTTCCTTGATCATCAAATGACACAAATTGTACAGCTGGAACAAATTCGTCTGGGATAGAAAGGCCCATTTCATAATCTTGGTTGCTAGTAATCCAGTCATCAAAAGCTAGCTTTTCATTATAAAATCCACCATCCATTGGGCTATTTGACGTTTGAAACTCTTTATACATACTAAGGATAGCCTTTTTATCTGAAAAAATTGGCCTTCTCAATTTCATATGAGTCTCCTAACTTATTTTGCAGATTTTTCTTTATTCTTCTCTAAAAACTGTGCTCTTAAATCTTTGATATGCGTCTTTTTATTTGTTTTGCCCGTTGAGTTTTTCTCGTGAAATCGCTCAACCTGTTGCATTCCTTTATAATCTAATTGAAATTTTCCCATTTTTTATTTCCTCTTCTGATGAAAAGCTATTGAGAACTATGTAAAGAAAGCATAACTCACCTTCTTTACATAGTTCTCTGTCTTTTAAGACAATATTATTTAAAAAGTTTACTCCAAACAGTCTACTTGTGTCAAGAAAAGGTTGCTAATAAGTATGAAGCAACCCTTCTAATAGACTATTCAGACTAAGCGCCTGGATTTTTAATCGTTGAACCATTCATATGTTTTACACGCGCAGAGATTTCCTTGTGGCGACCATTTACCATTGGACGTGCTTGCGGATTCCCAAGATACCCACATGTCCTTTTAACAACATCTACCGTCTTAGGATCACTATTACCACAATTTGGACAAGTGAACCCACGCTCAGTCGGTTCAAAGTCTCCCTCAAAATCACAAGCATAACACTTATCAATTGGTGTATTCGTCCCAAGGTAAGCTACCTTATCGTAAGCGTAATCCCAAACAGCTTCTAAAGCTTTTGGATTTTGCTGAAGCACAGGGTATTCACAATAATGAATAAAACCGCCCGATGCTCCAGCTTCTGGATATACCTTTTCAAAATCTAGTTTCTCAAAGGGTGTTGGGTTTTTACGCACATCATAGTGGAATGAGTTCGTATAATATTCTTTATCAGTGATATTTTCTACAATGCCAAATTTCTCAGTGTCTAAATGGCAAAAACGATCTGTCAAACTTTCTGATGGCGTTGAATAAACTGAAAAATGATAGTCATACTCATCAGACCAGTCTGTACAATAGTCTTTCATGTGTTTAATGATGTCAACAGTAAAGTCCTTAGCCTCTGGATTCTTTTCCCATTCACCACCATAAAAAACTGTAGCAACTTCATACAGCCCAATATAGCCGAGTGAGATTGTTGCACGACGGTTTTTAAAGAGAGCATCAACATTATCGACTTTGTTAAGACGTTGTCCAAAAGCACCATATTGATAAAGGATTGGCGCATTAGCTGGAGTTGCCTCTTTAACACGTTCTACTCGATAAACAAGAGCATCTTTGGCAATTCCCATACGTTCATTAAAGAGGTGCCAGAACTTGTCCATATCACCGTTTGATTCCATAGCAATTCGTGGAAGATTAACTGTAACCACTCCCAAATTCATACGGCCAGATGTGACATCAACACCATTTTCATCTTTCCAACCTTGTAAGAAAGAACGACATCCCATAGGAGCTTTAAATGAACCTGTTAATTCGATTATCTTGTCATATGATAGCACGTCTGGATACATACGTTTTGTTGCACACTCGAGTGCCAATTGTTTAATATCGAAGTTCGGCGTCCCCACTTCCAAATTAAGCCCACTCTTCAAAGTGAAGATTAATTTTGGAAAAATAGCTGTACGGTGTTCACTACCTAGACCCTTGATACGAATGTCAAGAATTGCTTTTTGAATTTCGCGCTCGAACCAACTTGTCCCTAAACCAAAACCAAGTGACGTAAATGGCGTTTGTCCATTTGATGTAAAGAGAGTGTTGATTTCATACTCCAAAGACTGCATAGCATCGTAGATATCCTTTTTAGTCTTTGTACGCGCATAGTCTTCGCGCTTATCTTCAGCAACCCATTCGTTAGCATCTTTAATATGTTTTTGATAATTCAGCTCTGCATAAGGAGCCAAAAATTCATCAATACGATCTGCCGTACAACCACCGTATTGACTAGAAGCAACATTGGCAATAATCTGTGAAATTTGAGCTGTCGCAGTTTGAATTGATTTCGGACTTTCAACTTCAGCATTCCCGATCTTAAAACCATTAGCAAGCATCCCTTTAAAGTCAATAAGACAGCAATTTGTCATTGGTGTATAAGGACTGTAATCAAGATCATGATAATGAATATCACCTTTTTGATGTGCATTTGCGACATGATTAGGTAGCATTTTGAGACCAATGGATTTTCCAACGATTCCAGCAGTTAAGTCACGTTGTGTATTAAAAACATCACTGTCTTTATTAGCATTCTCATGTACCACAGCTTGATCTTTATTAATCAATTTTCCAATTGAAAAATTAATATCTGTAGCTTGGGAGCGCGCAAAATCACGTTGTGTCCGATAATTAATGTATTCTCGAGCAATAGCGTATTCATTTGCCTCAAGAAGCTCATGCTCAACAATATTTTGAATTTCATAAATCTTAATATTATTGTTAAACCGATCTGAAATTTCAGCAATGACAGAATCCGAAACTGCTTCAAGTTTCGCCTCAATAAGTGGAGACATTTTTACGACAGTATTGCTTGCCTTGACCAAAGCGTTGTAAATCTTATCTGTTTCAAAATTAACTAAGCGACCATCACGCTTAATGACTTTGATAATAGGCTCTCTTACAATTGTTCTTTTTTCTAATGTAATCATATCGAAACTCCTTCTCATCTATTATAGCATGAGACAAGAAAAAATCAATATCTTGTGCCAAAAAAAATAATTAGGCACAAGATATTGATTTTTCAGACTTTTTTAATTCTTTTGGTAAACTACAAACCTTGAAACACCGTCAATTGCAATAATTTGATAGTTAGTTGCTAAATCGTTTTCAACTACTGCAGGTAAGTCTTGACTTGAATTTACTACAACATAACTTGCTGAATTTTGTAATAGCTCGTCCTCAAGTGTTTTCATATTAGCTTTTTTAACCGTGTTTACAACTGGTAATGGAAATTGAGAACTACTACCAAGGCTCGAATCAAGATAAATTTTAGCCGAATCATCCCAGACATAAATTTTCCCATCTCCGGCTGTCTGTTCTTTCAAGTAATTCGCAAGAGTTGTACGTTCTTGATTAACACTACTTGATAAAACAAATTGAATCAAAGGTTGCCCGATACCAATAAAAAGGACTATTATAGGGAGATAGAGGTGGTAGCCTAAAAATAGTCTAAAAGCACCTTTACCATGTTGAGAATGCTTACGACGATGAGAAGTGGTATTCGAAGACGGTTGGTAATGGCTATTAACAAAGAGTGCTGTTAAAATTAAACCGAATGGCAACACTGGCAAAAGATGATAAAGATTATAGTCTTGTGAAAGAACTAAAATTAATAGATTCCCCAAAAAGACAACGAATATAAGCCATTTAACAGCTTTATCTTCTGATAGCTTAACCGTTCTAAAGAAAAACAAAGCACCTAATAGCAAACCCGATGCAAAGACTACAGCAAGTTGGAATAGAAGCGTTAGCCCAAAATTAGAAGTGCTAACAGCAAAATATGTAAACTGATAAATAATAGCTTGAGAAATATAAGGTGATAAAATTTGTAAATTAAGAACGAAATAACCAACTGTGTAGAGGACTAAAACCATACCAAAGATAACAGATAGAAGCTGATAGAACCCCCGTGCAATATGCTTTTGTTTCAAATTATAGACAAAAATTGCTATAAGAGAGAATGCCCAAAAAACCAGTGTACGTGGCTCCAATAACATAGAGGCAGCTCCAGCAAAACCATAAAGAATAAATGCTTCATCTTTAATTATTCCTGCAAAATATTTTGTTAAAAACCAAAGTGAAACTAACACAAACGGCATTGCAAACTGAATAGGATAGAGTCCACCAAAACCTAAGGCAACATTTAACATAAAGAATAAAAAACTAAAAGTAATCGTTACTTTTTGATTATCAGAAAAATACCTAACCAACTTGTAGAAGTAAATACCAGAAATATAAAATGTAATTATCTGGATGGGTATTAGATACATAGCCGTTCCAAAATAGTAACTTAAAGCAATTAGAACATAGTATAAAAAACCACCCGTCGCAAAAATATCACTGTAAGGAAGCTGACCTTGTGAAAGCATCAATCCTGTATAAAGATTCTGAGATTGAACACTATTTGCCAAATCTGTCAATAAAGGAAGAGCTACCGAAAGACAACTGACCATTGCACTTAAAAAAAAGATAAAAATTTTATGCGCAGTTGGCACTTTAGTCTGTTTAGTTGCCTTGCGACGAGTTGTTATCTCACTATCTCTGCGATAAGCACGGCTATATAATTGAACATCATCCTGCTCACTATTGATTTCTTCTGAAGTATTCACACATTTTCTCCTTGAATTGTCATACTTCCAGTATAACAAAATCTCTCATATAGTCAATTTTAATTGAGCCTAGAGTATCTAAATCAATAGTATTTGCATCTTCTACATCCTTTTTAAAACTTACAAACAACTATTTGTCAAAGACGCTGTTATCAAAGTAAACTACTTAATCTATTTATAAAGTGTAACAAAATTTTCTTAACCTTAGTAAAATAAAAATCCCATAAATAAACTGTAAGAAATCGGGAATAAACTATCACATGTTTCATTATTAAACACTACACTTTTTTATTGGATGTCTGATAACCGTTTTTAGCTTTTCTGGAGAGACTCTCCTTGCATCACTTAGATAGATTTCATGATGATATCGTTCATCAGTAATGTCAAGCTTGTAGCCTTGCTTTTGTGCATAATTGTCCATTAGTGCCACTGTAACAGGCTCGTCATCATAGGCACCTATGTGCATACATTGCACACACTCTCCTTCATTATAAGTCAAAAATTCAACTTTTGAAAAGTCTATCTTCTTTTTCTCTGTTGCTTCTTTAAGTGCCCACTCAAAATCTTCTTTTGTCACAAACTCTGGCAATCTGATAATAGAAATCCATTTAAAATCCTCTTTACGAGAATAATCTACTCCTTTTAGTCCTTCTTGCCACCAAAACCCCTCAAGTGGAGGTACTACAAAATCAAAATAATCCTTTATTTGATATTCTCCCCGTTTACTCATTTTTATAGTATAAGCGATTCCGTATAAAAGACCAATGGCTTTTTTGTATTCTCCACCTTCTGTATTTGGGTCTCCTTGACCACGAACAGCAATAAAATTCATGCAAGGTATACTTACTATTTGCGGTTTCTTTTTTGGCATGTAAAACTCTTTATACTCTTTTTTATAATCAAAGACCATATGGTATCCCTTCATCTTCTACATTTCTGTGATTACTATACTTGAAGTAACGACAACACCTACTCTTCCTCTTAATTATACTCATTTTTCTTCACTTATCAATGTTTAGAGTGCTGACTTTTCTGCTACTGATTGTAATCAATATATAATTTCCAATGGAGTTGTATCATTGAAGAGATATTTCCAAAAGAAAAAAACTAAATAGTAATCGGAAAAACAGATTTAAAATACTGATTTTTTTGTACACTCTCTACTTATTTTGACCCTCAACAAGAATAGCACAGTAAACTAAAATCTTTTTAAATCAGTTTACTGTGCTATTCTTGTGGTTTTTTAATTTTTTTCTCATACCTGTTTACTTTAGATTTTATCATTATGTCTTTTATTGAAGTTAACTAATTGAAAATTCTATGTCTAATACTGAGAATATTATCCAGTAGGTAAATTTTTAAGATACTGCTTACTCATCAACTGATTCAAACTTCCTGTTCTACTATCCTAACTAGAAAAAGAAAAACTATTATGTCAGAGTATACAAATTTATATAAATAAAAAAACAGCCATTAGACTGCCTCTTTAATTGTTTCAAATCAAAATAGTTACACTATCTAATCTTCATCTAAAAAACTATTAAAGACTTCTTCAATCATATCCCATTCTGTTTCAGAATCTTCAGGGATTGCTTGGAGATCTCCTTCTGTGCCATCTTCGTTCTCAGTAAATGAATAAGCTTGAATTTCAACTTCCCCACGCTCATCCTCTTCAGCACCAGCTGGAACTAAAAGAACATAATTCTTACCAAATTCTTCTCGACCATCAATAGTCAAAAGAATTTCAAAAAGGGTTTCGTTTCCTTGTTCGTCAACAAGTGTGATAACTTCATGATCTTGTTGTTCATGATCATGATTATGATTATGTGCCATGATTTCTCCTTAGTACTTTTAAAAGAGTCTATCTAAATAGTTCTGCAAAATTAGTTGGGCAGCCAACTTGTCAATAACTTTCTTACGTTTCCCACGACTGATATCCGCTTGTTCAACAAGCATACGCTCTGCTTGAACAGTTGTCAAGCGTTCATCTTGATAATCAACAGGAATTCCAAACAATTCCTTAATCTTATCACCATAGGCCTGACTTGCTTCTACACGTGGACCGCTGGTATTATTCATATTCTTTGGTAGACCAACAACAAACTTATCAACTTTGTACTGCTTAATAAGCTCACCCAGTCGGTCAAATCCAAAATCACCTGAGTCTTCGTTTATCTTAATAATCTCAAGTCCCTGAGCCGTAAAGCCTAACGGATCACTGATTGCTACACCGACCGTCTTTGAGCCGACATCTAGTCCCATTATTCTCATTTTACATCAATTCCGTTCCCTTTGAGATAATAACGTACTAACTCTTCTACAATTTCATCACGCTCGTATTTCCGAATCTGGTTTCTAGCATCATTATAACGAGGAACATAAGCAGGGTCCCCACTCAATACATAGCCAACAATTTGATTGATTGGATTATACCCTTTTTCATCGAGAGAACGATACACAGTTGTTAAGGTTTCACTAATTTCTTTCTTGTTGCTATCG
>CAZPYI010000028.1:0-18614 GCA_964590305.1 uncultured Streptococcus sp. | reverse complement strand
AGTTAACTAGTGTTTATTCAAAATTAGACCAAAATAAAAATATTATATATTATAAATTCCATATATAAAGGTACTTTTCGAGCAAATAAAAAATCTCAGAAAATTTTTCCGGGATTTTTTATAATATGATTGATAGCTATTCTATTATTTTTTCGGCATGCTGCGTGCTCGTAGGGCAGATAGAATCGAAACGGTGTCCACAACTTCTTGAAGCATTGCTCCTAATAATGTTGGAATGACACCTGTTGACGCAATTAACATCAGAATAAGGCAGACAAATAATCCAATTAGAACAGATTGTTTGGCAACTGACATGGTGTGCTGAGAGATAGCCATTGCTTGAGCTACTTTATTGAAATCATCTTTTAAGATAACAACATCAGCACTTTCGCTAGCTGCTGTAGCTCCGTGTGCTCCCATTGCAATACCAACATCGGCCGTTACTAAGGCTGGAGCATCATTGACACCATCTCCAACCATGACAATAGGACGACCAGACTCTTTTGTATTCCTGATATAGTCTATCTTATCTTGTGGAAGACAGTCCGCATAAACTTCTGTTATATTGACTTCCTTGGCAACATTTAGTGCAATCTCCTTACGGTCACCAGAAAGCATGACTAAGTGTTCAACACCCATATCCCTTAGTTGATTTAAGGTTTGTTTAGCCTCAGGACGAACAGTATCTGTAAAAGTAATGTGACCGATGTATTGTCCATCTTTTGTTAGATAAACGCTGGTCTGTTCTGTTTTTGGAGCTTTGGTTGAAGAATCTCCCATTGACAATCTTCCTGCGGTAATCCGGTGTCCTTGATAATAAGCTTCAACACCTTTACCAGTTACTTCTTTCATATCTTCTATAGGAAGTGGTTCAATTGACTTTTCAGCTATGTAAGCAACAAGGGAGCGTGCCAAGATATGTGAAGATGCTTGCTCTAAACTAATAGCGTAGCTGAGTAATTCTTCAGTAGAGACATCTTGCGTAAAGACCTTATCAACAAACAGCTTTCCTTGTGTAATGGTTCCAGTCTTATCAAAAGCAAAAGTTTTGGCACTTGCCAATTTTTCAATTGTTGTCCCTGTTTTTACGATAATACTGTTTTTTGATGATTGACTCATACCAGCTACCAGTGCTACTGGAGCTGCTAATATCAGTGGACAAGGCGATGCTACAACCAAAACTTGAGCAAATCGAACAGGATCCTTAGTGATAAACCAAGCTAAGCCACCGATGATATATGCGAAAAGTGTAAAAGGGATAGCATAGCGGTCAGCTAAGCGCACAAATGGAGCAGGATTGTCAGCTGATTGTTTTACTAATTTTACGAGCTGTTGGTATTGACTATCCTCTGCTCTGGCAGTAACTTGAAAATAGATAGCATTAGAACCATTAATAGAACCAGACAAGAGGCTATCACCAATAGTTTTTTCAACTGGTCTAGATTCTCCTGTCAATGAAGATTCATCAAAATCAGATTGACCTTTTGAGACATCACCATCAACGGGGACCATTTCATCAGGCTTGACTAAAACCAAGTCTCCGATGTTTAAATCATCTACAGATAAATCTACAATAGTATCGTTAACCACTTTGTGAGCAATCTGTGGAGAGTTATCAAGTAAACTTCTCAACTCACGACTTGCTTGACGAGTGGCATATTCTTCAAGACTTTCTCCACCTGTCAACATAATGAGAATCATTAAGCTTGCCCAATAATCACCAACAGCTAATGTAGCAATAATAGCTGTAATAGCAAGGATATCAACACCATACATGCCAGATTTTAGCGTTCGTATCATGCCGATAAACATACTCAAAGAAACAATGCCACCAGCAATAATAACCAGTAAATAGGCTAAAAATTCTTGTTTGAAACCGAAAGTTAAAATAAGTGCTACGATTCCTAGAAAGACTGTTAAAGCGAATTTTTTAAAGTTTGTCATGATATTCTATCCTTTCAATTCTCTCTTATCTAAGTTAATTATATTATAATCATTCTAAATAAGCAATAAAATTACAAGCTTTTTTAGAACTATTCTAAATAAAATCGACTCTACTAATTTAGAATAGTTCAACCAGAGAGCAGAAAAAAAGACAACATTATTTCGTTGTCATTTCTTATTATTAGTGAAATAGGAATTACTTTTTTCAAAATTACTGCTTATTGACAATTCCATCATATCCATTTGGATACTGATTTTGCCATTTCCAAGCATCAGTAATAATTTCCTCAATTGAACTATGTTTTGCTTCCCAACCTAATATGTCCTTGATTTTTTTATTTGAAGCTACTAGAATAGCTGCATCTCCCGCTGCGCGTGGTTTTATTTCGATAGGAATAAATTGCTTTGTCACATATCGAGCTGCTCCGATGACTTCAAGATTAGAATAACCTTTTGCTGATCCTAGGTTAAAAATCTCACTTTTCCCACCATTTTGAAGATATTTCAATGCTAAAATGTGTGCTTCTACTAAATCCGTTACATGAATATAGTCACGTACGCAGGTTCCATCGCTAGTAGGATAGTCATCCCCAAAGATAATCATTTTATCACGGCTCCCCTGTGCTACTTGCAAAATAACAGGAATCAATCGTGGACGGACTTCGCCAAGCGTACCGTCTTTTTTTGCACCTGCCACATTAAAACAACGTAGTGCGACAAAAGTCATGCCGTTGGCTTTCCCTGCCCAATCCATGATGGTTTCCATCATCACTTTTGAATAACCATATGGGTTAATCGGTGCTGTTGGACAATTTTCATCTACAGGGTTTTTGTCTGTATTCCCGTAGACAGTGGCTGATGAGGAAAAAACAATGTGCTTTACATGAAATTCTTGCATGACCTCTAGAATTACTTGAGTTCCAGTTACATTGTTGCTGAAATATTTTAAGGGATTATCCACGGACTCACGTCCGAGTGATAAAGCCGCAAAATGCATAAGGGAATCAATTTTTTCAGTCCTAAAGATACGCTGTAACAGCTCTTTATCTCTAATATCACCTTCATAAAATCTCGCTTTTTTATTAACCGCTACTTTATAACCTGTGCAGAGGTTGTCGAGAACAACCACATCGAAATTTTGTTCTACCAAAGAATCCACAGCGTTAGAACCAATATAACCAGCCCCACCTAAAACTAATACTGCCATTTGACGACCTCGAATATTTATTTAGCAAATTGAAACAGTTGGTTTCATTTTGCTAAGTCTATTTTAACATGATATTGAGTACTAAAATAGTAAAATTTAGCTAAAATAGCTTATATGATTTGTTGATTTAGAATTAAAATGGAAGAATATCAAAAAGCTTAGATTTTACAAAAAATTGACAAAACTGTAAACTTTGTGTAAAGCATCTCTTAAAAGTAAGCACTATCTATTGTCAAACCTTTTCAAATCAACATGTAAAAGACATTAGACAGACGAGGGAAACTTTTTTTGGTATATTAAATAGTGAAAAGGAGGTTAGAATGCAAATAGGAAAACGCATTACACATCATCGTATGAGGATGAATTTATCACAGGAGGAGCTTGCTGAAAAGGTATATGTGAGCAGACAGAGTATTTCAAATTGGGAGAACGATAAAACGTATCCAGATATAAACAGTCTACTTTTGCTCAGTCGAATCTTTCTCGTAGATCTGAATGAATTGGTACAAGGAGACTTAGAGACAATGAAGGAAATTATTAAAAAAGAAGATTTAGATAAATTCAATAAAAATGCCAAACTGATGACGATTGGCATGATTTTAATGATGATAACCGCTTATCCACTTTTTAGATTCTTAGCTATTTGGGGTGTTATCATCTTTGCTATTGAGTTTTTAGCGACAATGCACTTTGCTTTAAAAGTTGAAAAATTTAAAAAGAGCCATGATGCTCAGACCTATCAGCAGCTTGTAGCGATATCAAACGGTGAAACATTGGATAAAGTTCAAGAGATAGAGGAAAAAGCAAAATACCCATATCAAAAAGCTTGGATTGTCTTTGGTGTTACGGCTATAGCAATAGTTATTGTATTGATTTGTGCAGGTATCATTGAATTCCTAACTTCACATTAGATTAGATATGGGAAATTTTTGGCGATAAACTTTTTTGGATGTTTGGAACAAGTGAAAATAGTAAAAAAAATTGAGCGTATCTATAAAAGTGTTGTCTATAACAGAAGAATTTTATAATAAAGCTGCAGAAAAACTTTAGGTTTTATCGTGTTTCATCAACCATAAGCAGAAATATGCTATAATTGTCGAGAACGGAGGAGAGTCAATGAGTAGACTATTTTTAACTTCAAGTCTCGCTGGAACTGAGAAATTTGTGGAAAAATTTTTAGAAAATCAAAATAGCAAAACAATTGTTTTTATTCCTACCGCTTCTGTTGTAGAGGATTATACAGGATATGTGGATGAAGCAAAAGCTGTGTTTACGGCTTTAGGATATCGTGTAATAGAGTTAGATATTGAAAAGATAAGTAAGGTTAAAGCAGAAGAAATTCTAAATCAGAATAGTATTGTTTATATTTCAGGGGGAAATTCTTTCTATTTACTTCAAGAATTAAAGAAGAAAGGTCTTGATAGTTTCATTAAAAACAAAGTATTAGAAGATAAACTCATCTATATCGGAGAGTCTGCTGGAGCTATTATTACAAGTAAAAACATTGATTATTCTAGTTTAATGGATGAAAAAGAAAAAGCTAATGAGTTGGTAGATTCTTCAGCTCTTTCATTAGTTGATTTTTATGTTGTTCCGCACTATAAAGAATTTCCTTTTGAAGAGAGCGCAGATAAGATATTAGATGTGTATGGCTTAGAACTTAATTTAAAACCTATTAATAATCATGAAGCAATTGTAATTGACGGAGACCAAACTATAACTTATAATTTGTAATTGAATTAATCACACAATGTACTATTTTATGAAACTGAAAAAGCCTTGAATATTATTTCAAAGGCTTTTAGTTTGGTATATTTTAGTTTTATTGTCTCTATTCGCTCAATTAATGAATGAATATTTGTTTGCTTAGTTTAGATTAAAAATATTTTGCATTCACAAATCCAAACGTTAAAAAACTCATGGATACTTAAGTGTTATAGCTCAGTAAGGATGTTCCTGTGTGCTATTTTATGGTATATTGATGTAACAAATCAATGTGTAATCTTAATGAGAAGCTATTTCTTCAACACCATAACTTGATGATGTTACAGGAGCAACTGAATAGTTATATTCAACAGTACCTGATTTAACCGCATAGATTAATGTAGCCTTATCATAAGTAATACCAGTAAGTAGTGCATCAGCATATCCATCGATAAAGTTAGTTGCTTCATCTTCGGTTGTGAATGTTAGCTCACCAGGAGTAATATTGTAATTGGATGTTTCACGACCTGTGTACCATACTCTCCAAGTGTTTTGTGGAGTAGGTGTCACTGTTTCCCCGCCATTATCAGAAGTACCATCTGTATTACCACTATTATTGCTATTAGTATTTCCATCTGTATTACTGCTATTATCAGAAGCACCAGTATCTCCACCATTATCATGATCATTAACAGTATTTGAGCCTGTTGATGTTCCAGCATTTGAAGTAGATTGTGATTGAACTGGAGTCTGTGCTTGAGATTGTTGAGACTGTGCTACATTTACATTATATTGGAAATTTGAAGCTGATGTAGCCGACACACTAGCTTCAATAGTTGCTCCATTTGATTGAACAACTACTAAATTACCATTTGCATTGAAGTAAAGTGAATTACCAGCATAAATGAAGTCAATATTTGAAATTGAATTGATGTATGCTAAATCTTCAATAGTGATACCCGTTGCCTCAGAAATACCTGATAAAGTATCACCCCAATGAATTGTGTAAACACCATCTGCTAAGGACTTAGAAGTATCAGCTTTAATTTGCTCAACTGTACGAGCAGACCATGTACCATCAGCTTGGTCTGCGTAAGAGGTGGATGTACCAGCCAACAACATTGTAGCACCAAGTGCAATGGTTGCTAATGAAGCAACAGCTAATTTAGGGTGTGGTTTGAAATAAGTGATTTTTCTCATATGATAACCTCTTTCTTTTTATGGTATTTAGCCTTGATTTATTGTTTTCCAACCAAAAATAGTTTTCATTTCTACCTCAGGGGAAGCATTCTCGTTAATAGCAGTAATAAACTGTTCGGCACGAGCGCCATTATTAAAAATTAAAGCGCTTTTTGAGTCAGAACTATACTTAAACGTATCATTGATACCATCAACAGACATTAAGTATTTACGATATCCTGTTACTGGGTCGGTTAATAATATTCGATATTTGGGCTTAGTAAATTTTTTATATCCTAGATAGATTATTCCGATAAAAATTAAGATTACAATTAAATTTGACATGTGATTTTCCTTTCATTGATAGGCGTTTTGAGAGTTATTTGCTTAGTTGACTTCTTTATAATTACTTGACTCTGAGATCAATGCCGCTTTAGCCTCATCTGCACTCGTATATGTTGTGTAGCTATTTATTGGTGAGTTATAATTATTTGTTTTTGACAGATTACTTAATACTAGTTGTTCATTTTTATATGGTACTTTTTCATAACCATAAATGACATAAAAAGTTTTTGAACTATTACTTTGTGATGTTGATGTGGTATTTTTATCTATCTTATAAATGTTTGCAATAGTGAAGTCGTTTTCTGAAGCTCCATTAATTTTTGCGAAGGTGCTGGTTTTGCTAATTGTAAATTTTTCTTCATATGTGAAAGGACCTACTCCTCCATCTACTATATCTTTGTAATTGTTCTTAACTAGATTATCAATGAGTGCTATTGCTTCATCTAAATTTGATATGTCGTTGATTTCTTTTAAACCAGTCACTTTTATCGTGGTTTCTGTATCACCTGTAATTTTTTTACCTTGAGTTAGTTGTTGACTAATATAAGTATCAGAAATCTGAATAGAAATTGTATCGTCATTACTTAATAGATTATTGTTTTCAATAGTTGAGTAGTATTTTTTATAATCAGTATCCTCAATCTGACCAAATCCATTGAAGCCTGTAAAAGCGATAGGATGTTTCGTGAGCACTGACTTTGCACTAATACTTTGTATTTTTTTAAGTCCCTTTACAGTATAAGATTTACTTGTATTTTTGATCGGTGTTTCAGTGGAAGATGACTTGATAGAAATTGTGACCTTATCGCCATTTTGTAATTCACTATCTTTATCAAAACTATAGCTAATAGAATCTGCCATCGCTTGTGCACTGAACAACTTTTTTAGTTTAGTTTCATCATTTCCTATATTACTTAGTGTAACGTTATCTCCTGTAACGATTCCATCAATTTCTTTGCTATTAAAACCAGCTTTTTTTAAACAGGTGTTAGTAATTTCTTCTTTAAGATCATCAGAATTATAGCTTAATATACCGTTACCATCATATCCTTTGAATTCTACTTTAACTTCGTTGAGAACATTTGTTTTCTTTTGTGATTGATAAATTAAAGTACTAAATATCAAAATAATTATAATTCCAATAATAATTAACATTTTCCTGTTTAATTTTGAAGCTATATTTTTAAAATAACTGCTATCTTTCCTCATTTCTTCTCCTTTTTTAATTAATAATGGCTATGCTTTTAAATATATCATTAAAAAGAACTAAAATCAACAATGATATCACTATTTGCAACTATGTTTTTTTAACAAAAGAAATTAGGCTAGAAGTAAGATATAGCAGAGGGAGTGTGAGTAATGGAGTTAAACGAAGTTTTGGTTAAAAATATAAAGAAAATTCGTATTGAGAAAAAATTAAGTCAGGAAAAATTATCAGAAATAAGTGGGCTGGACTTAAAGTATATTAATAAACTAGAGAATGGACGTTTCAATCTTACAATACCTACTTTAGAGAGGATATTAAATGGGTTAGATATTGACTATATTCTTTTTTTTGAAACTCTAGAGAGAAAGGAAAATTCCTCAGTTAATCGATTGATAAATACTGTGAATGAATTAGAAGTGAGAAAGAGGGATGTGGTAATTGATAAAATTCAAGAATTGATACAAGAGATAAAAGACTGAACAATTATTTTGTTATCAGAATTGAGAAAAAATATTATTTAATCTTTCTTCGTTGAATTTTTATCGGTGAGTTTGACAAAAAATTGTTATGTGAAAAGCTTTCTTAAATGTCTTAAATGTATTATATGGAGAAAAATGATAGTATTCATAAATTGCTATGAAAAAGCAAAAAATCCTAGCTATCTTAGCCAAGATTTTTTGCTTTATTTATATGTTTCTCTATCTAAAAGAGATAGAACGTGTCTATCTTCATGTATTGAAAAAAGAGAAGCAGTATATGAAAGATGTTATGATGAATTTAGACAAAAAACTATCTGACTAGTATCTAATCAGTCAAAAATCAGTCAAAATCGTTATTTTTAAAATAAAAAAACCTAGAAACGTTGGTTTCATAGGCTTTTGGTATACTCAATTATTTAACTTCTGTAAAGATGATACATTGTTGACGTTTAACCGTCTAGTTTATTGCTATTACTACGTTTGTTGAGTGACTACGTTTTTGACAAAGCGAAATGTAGTCAAGAATGTAGTCATGCTGATAGATCATTTAATTTTTGTTGGATAAGCTCAACAGCTTGTGCTTTTTTCTGAGGGGCTAAATGAGCGTACAAGTCCATTGTTGTACTAATAGACTTATGTCCCATCCGCACTTGTATTTCTTTCCAGTTTGCACCTTGGTTAAGTAGAATTGAAGCGTGCGTATGGCGGAAAATATGAAAACCATATGCTGGTAAACTAGCAGCTTTGAGGCGCTTAATCAGGCTCGTTCGTTCGTTTCTATCACACATATATTCCCCAGAAATAGTTGGGAATATTAATTGTGATTCTGGAAGCCCATGCTTTTTAAAGTAGTTATTCATATAATCATGCCATTCAATTAATCGCTCAATAATTTCAGGGGTCATCAGAATTTTTCTATTTCCTGAGTCTGATTTTGGCGTTCTTTTACAAATAACCTTACCTTTAATTCCTAATTTTTTATTGTTATTCTTCCACATCAAAGTTTTAGAGACAGATATTTCAGAAGTACCAACTAAAATATCAGAAATTTCTAAGGCTGTTAATTCGTTGATCCTCATCCCGCCTTGAAGCAGACAATCTATGATAAGCTTAAAACGAGTGTTTGTTCGATTATTAGGTAATTGATTTAGAAAACTCAGCCATATAGCTAATTCTGAGTCTGAAAGTACCTTTACTCGCTCATCCCCTTTTTTGGGTCGAGGAGGTACCTTGATAGTAGAAGCGGGATTTTTAGTTAAAGCAAAATTTGTAATTCCATAATCAAATATATCACTGAATTTGTGGAAAATAGCACCAAATTCCTGAGATTTCCCTCTTTTATCTATCATGCAAGAATCAATGGCTTCACGTGCATTATTTGCCATCTGAGTAAGCCAAATTTGGACATCTGACGCCTCAATTTGGTCAGGTATATAATCTCCCCATCTAGGGAGGATATAGTTATATACGTAACCAGAGACACGATTCAAAGTGTTTTCCGAGGATACTAAAGTACGATAACTACTGAACCATGCTACCGCTAAATCCTCAAACTTTTCAATTTGAAGGGTTTCTTTTCTAGTATTGCCATTTCGTTCAAAATCTAATTTAGCATCACGGATTTTCCGATCAAATTCTTTAAGAGTTCGAGCAGTAATGGAAATTGTTATTTTCTTGCCTGTTTTGGAATCTGTTCCGAGGTATACCCCTCGTTTGATATAATTAATAGAGCCATCAGGTTTCGTCGTCTTAATTAGGGTTTTACCTTTGTATATGTATTTCTCCTCTTGTTTCATTTTTCACTTCCCATTCGAGTAAAAAGAAAGTTGTTAAAACGGTGTTTTCTTGAATAACACTATTTTAACACACTTTTTACTTTGCTAAAAATTTCAAAACGTCATCTACTTTATAATATATGGTTCGGCAACCTTCAATAGGTGGTTCAAGTCTTTTCAAACCATTATTTTCCCAAGATTTTAAAGTATTTGGAGCAATATTCAGTTGCTTTAAAAGTTCTTTTTGTGTCATAATTTTTAAATTAGGCTTACCAAGAGATTGTTTCTGAATAATTGTTAATAAAGTAGTTAATAAAAGTTCTATTTTTTGTAGTTTTATAGAGTCGGCATTATTTGTCATTTGTTTTATCTTTCTCTTTCACTCCTATTTCATTTTCTTGACGTGCTTTAAATCGTTTTGAGTCTATAAATCGAGCGAAAAAGTAAGTCTTGTCAATGATTAGACTGAGTAAGAGATAATTATTTTCTCTCGCATACTTAACTAAATCCTCAAACTCTGTGATATGGTTCTCCTCAATTAGATCAATGATGTCATTGAGAAATTCATCTGTTGCTTGTTCTGCAATAAATTTATCGAGTTCAAAGCCACAACCTGATTCAATATCCTCAATATTGTAGGGGGATTTATCGGGATTTTCCGCATGTGTGAAATAATCATACATGCCTTTAGGACTCATGACAACTTCTACATGGGCAGGACTATTCAATTTGTCTTTCAATAAGTCTGAAACCTGTGAATAGCTCTTTAATGTCTCGAAGAATAGTGCGCCATGTTTATGCGCCTTTTTAATTTCGCCAGTAGATTTATTGACATCTTTGTCATGCCAAGGGCTAAGAACGTAAGGGATATGCAATTCTTCAAGGATATCAAGGTAGTTTTCTGGTGCGGAATCTTGATAAATTAAAAACGCCCATTTATTTGAGCGTTGTTCTTTCTTTTTAGTCATTTTTCTTACTTTCTATTTTGCTTATCTCGTTATAGGTTATTTATCGTTATTTTAAAATATCATGTGGTGGAGCACGCTGTTTTTTCTTATTTATCATCTTGGTTACTTTCTGTTTTGGGGATTTTCTTGTTTTTGTGATTACTGATTATTGGTGTAATGGGGTCGTAGTGACCCATTACACCCTATGATGGATGTTGTTCCTGCGGCCTTCACGCTGTGAGCCGCAGGAACACGGTTCTAATCGCGTTTTGTGCCAATGAACCATTTCTTATTTTTATGGCGTTCAGGCGCAGAAAAATAGTATTGTGAAACTTGATTGGAGAGTTCATCTTTTATTTCCTCTTCCATGCTTTTAAGTATTTTTTGAGCCTGATGTCCGTTTGGCATTTTAATACAAGCTATTATGTGTTTGTCTGTAAGTTCAATCACGGCTTGTCTTGTTGCTCTATTAAAAGATTTATGAATTGGATTCACAGACTGAGCTTTCTGGTCATCTTTCTGATTTTCTGAAGGCTCATCTTGATGTAGGAAACGGCGGAGTCTAATGGTTAGATAGATTGATCGCCATAGATTCATCAAGTTATCATGACGTAAGCGAATGACGACTTCAATCAAGAGCAGATATAAAAAGAGGCTCACAGTGATTAAACCGAACCTAGCTAACCATTCATAAAGCAAGGTTACCCCTGCTTCAATCGTTAAGGTGAAATGACTAGGTGTTACACTACTTGTTTTAAAGTGAGTGATAATCAAAAAAAGCACGCCACTTAATAAAAGTGCCGTGCTTGAAATAATCAGTAGAAGTTGTGCAAGGGTAAAGCAACGAATATAATAATTTTTTTTAGTTGGTTTCATGTTATAGAATACCTTTCTTGGTGTAATAGGTTGGGCAAAGGAGAGGTAAGACTTGATAAGGATGTTCATTATCAATGATTTGAATCAATCCTGTCCCTTTTCCGATAGGGATAACGATCCCTTCAGGATTCAAGTCTGGGAATAAGAATTGAACCGTTTTGTGATTGATATTGCCAATTTGAATATTGACATTGAGCTGTTCTCGAACTGAGACAGGAATAGAGTTATAGTCAAACCGCTGGCTAACTAGTAAGAGGTGTACTTTTGTAGCCCGCCCGAGTAAGGCAATTTGACTCAAGAGTGAAAAGAAGGCCTCTTTAATGGATTTATTTGTCCCCTCACTGAGTGCTAATACCTCATCAATGACAATTGTGAGGTGTTTAAACTTTTGATTCGGGTTTTCGTAAAGCAGGGCTTGCCGTTGATAAATCAGTTGGAGGCTTTGACTGAGTGCCTCATTAATTTCAGATACAAAATCTGATTTAGACCGATTTTGCTTGGGATGAATAACGGTCACCTGATGATATTTTGCCCACCTTGAGGGACTATCAAATTTGGGATCAACGATAATCAATTCTGAGATAGGTTTAAGCAAGGTCAAAAAGTAAGTCAAGGTATAGGATTTCCCTGAACCGCTGTTTCCTGCGATTGCCATAGAGGTCACTTTATCGTAGTCAAGGGATAAATTCTCCATGATTGGAATGAGAGGGGAGGTTTTAGCTGAAACAAATTGCTCAAGGTCTGAAATGACTAAGCGCTTACTAATCCCTACTTTCCATGGGAAAAAGAGAGCACGTTGAACGTGAATATCCTCTGTATTTAAGGGGATGAAATAAGCAGAATTTTGCTTAAGTACCGTGTAGCGTGGATAAAGCGCTGCGTTTGCGATCAAGAAAATCTTTTGATACAGTGCATCATCAATCACGTAAGAGGAAGGGAGCCTTGGAATGAATAAAAAGCCCTCCTTCCCAACCTTGACATCAAATGAGTTGCTATAACTGGTCTCCCCTTCAGTTTGACTTCCAAGTGCCATGTTCAAGCACTGGGTAATAAATGCTTTGTCTTGTTCATCCGCCATTATTTAACCTCCTTGAGGTCTTCAGCACGGAAGTAGACGTTATAAGAAACTTCACAGGCTTCAAGGGTGTCAAATTCGACAATAGAAAGATAAGCTGGAAGTTCTACTTTTTTTTCGAACTTCACTTCAAAAGGAGGCAAACCTTCTTGAGAGAACCAAGCTTTATAGGCTTGAATCTCTTTGGTGCGTTTACCGTCTTCAAACTTCATTTGAGCTTCAAGTTCAAGACTGAGTGAATGGATAGGTTTTGAGCTATCAACGATTTGTGTTGCTAGTGATGCGGAATAACCTCCGCTTTTTCGATTGTTGAATTTCATTTTGAAATTCTCCCTTCTTAAAAAAAATTAGATTGCAATACGCTCAGTTTAGTGTCATGAGCTGGACAGTGTGTCATCTCCTGTTTTCTCCAGCCGTTACTACTTCACCTTTTTGAGGTCTTCAGCACGGAAGTAGATGTTATAAGAAACTTCACAGGCTTCAATGTTGTCAAACTCGACAATAGAAAGATAGGCTGGAAGTTCTACTTTTTTTTCGAACTTCACTTCAAAAGGAGGCAAACCTTCTTGAGAGAACCAAGCTTTATAGGCTTGAATCTCTTTGGTGCGTTTACCGTCTTCAAACTTCATTTGAGCTTCAAGTTCAAGACTGAGTGAATGGATAGGTTTTGAGCTATCAACGATTTGTGTTGCTAGTGATGCGGAATAGCCTCCGCCACGTTTGTTGTTAAATTTCATGAATAGAAATCTCCTCTTTAAATAAAAAAAATAAGTGTCTTGTTCGATTGCTCGGTTTAGTGTCATGAGCTGGACAACCTCCTTTCTTGTTCCGCAGTAAATACTTGACAAGTCATTGCTTTAGCTTTATAATGAAACCTGCAAGGCGGATAAGTTTTAAAAAACAAAAAGAATTCATATATTAAGTGGGGTATGGGGCGACAGCTCCACATAAGCTTTTACGTAGTAAAAGCTAGGTATTCCCAAGTTTTAAAAATATATTTAGTTGTTAAGTCGTTCCTAGTATGTAGGGTAAAAAATACCCAAATACTTTAATAGGAAATTTTTTTATTTTTTTGGAAAATTTTGTTTGTCTTAATAAAAAATGAATTCAAATAAAAAAACTCACGAACAAAATTCGTGAGTTTTTTTTGAAATAAGTTTATCAAAATAAATTTTCCTTTAATTGGTTGGGTATCCTGGAGGTTGAGGTATCCATTGCCACCCTCCTACAGGATCAGTTCCTCCTGGACTATCTATAATACCAGCACTATTTGGTGTACCATCAGGCTTTTGATACTCAATTGTTGGAGGTGTGTAATTATTATCCCCACCACTAGCAGACTGTGTAGGAGGTGTATAAGCATTCCCACTATTTGTTTGTTCAGGTGCTTGATAAGTTTGTTGTGGTGCTTCTACATAGGTTGATGTCTGAGCAACAGTCTCGGCTTGTTGTGAAGTTTCTGAGGCAGCCTGTTCGGTTTGTGCATCAGCCTTTTCTTTAGCAATTTGCGCGATTAGGGCATCTAGTTTATTTTGAGCACTTGTTTTATCAGTTTTTAAATAATCATCTGTTTCTTTATCAATGAGTGACTGTACTGTTTGGATATCTTGTTCAACCTTAGATTCCATAGCTTTAGATAAAGCAACATCAACATCAGAAACCTGTTTTAAAAATTCTTTAAGTTGGTTTAGCTTTTTAGTCAACTGATTTTTTTCAGCTTTTTGACGTGTATTCAATTTTGATACAGCAGTTTCTGCACTTTTAATATCTTGATCTTCTCGAGTTTTAAAAGCAGTATCAACCGCAGCAGTTGCCGTTTTTAAATTTTTATCTTCTGTCTTCCGTCTTTCTTGTGCGATACGATCTGCTTTGACTTGGTTCTGGTGGACAATACTAAATGTGATGCCAATAGTAACCAGTAATATAAGAATTAGCGAGAATATGATCTTTTTAGGTTTCATTTACTTCTCTTCCTTAGTGAACTTAGTACCATTTGCGAAACCTGCGAGGCCTTCAGCCGATTTAAGTGTAAATGATTTTCTATCCTTTGATAAATCAGCTGTCATATTGGTATCACCGAGTTTCATTTGGAGCTGATTATCTTCAATTTTATAAGTTCCTTTATTTGTGGTATCACCATTTTGTTTTTCTGTGACAGTGTCTCCCTTGAAAGTAAGGGTACTTTTACTTTCCATTAATAGGAATTTGACTGTTCCTGTATAATCTCCACTGAGTTTATTTGAACCACAGCCAGCTAAGGTGAGTAAGCCAAGAAAAGTAAGGCCTGCCAACATCAATTTCTTTTTCATAATTTTCTCCTTTGTATAATAATATTTTAGTCCCAAATCTCGCTTTTTTGATTGTCAATAAATAACTTCCTATTGTGTTTAACTGCTTTTCGCCATGTTTTAATCCCACTGATAGGAGAGATGAAAGCAATCCAAACCATGATAATCACATTTTGAGCAACCAGTTTCCAAATCAAGCTCCAAATTGAGCCAAAGTAAATCATGTTTCTTGAGAAAGTATCAATGACACCGCCTTGAAATCGCCAAAACGCATAGTGCCAGAATATCCAAGCCAACGCAACCCATATCAGGATGAGAAAAGTTTGACCATTGATCCAATAGTTAGCGTGGGTATTAGAATCTGAAAGTTTCATGACCCAAAAGAGGAGAAAACAGCTTGCAAATCTCCTGACGTTGTATTGCTTTCGATATGCTGGTTCAAGATGTGAGGTGATGGAAAGATAAATTTCCTTTAATTTTTCAGGGTGGTTTGGTTGTGATTTTTCCATATGACTAATTATCCTTTCAAAGTACAATTAAAACTAATATTGTATATATTCTATATTAACAAAAAAAGGAAAAAATATCAATATTACATGTACTTTGTATAGTTAAAACTTATATGGGTTTTTGATACTCTAGAAATGAGGTGAAGCTATATGACGATTAACTATTTTGGAGAAAAATTAAAAGCAATTCGCAAATCAAAACGCTTGACACAACTGGACTTATCAATAAAACTCGGTGTTAGTAAAGGAACAGTATCAGCTTATGAGCAAAGCTTATCATATCCGTCCTTAGAAACACTGGTAAAAATTTGTGATATATTGGATACATCATCAGATTATCTATTGAGTATATCTGATGACCTACCTTTTAAAATGGGTGGGCTGACGGATGAACAGTTAGAGAGTGTTTTACAATTTGTCTCCCTTATTGAACGTGCAAATGAAGTACTTGAGAAAAATGAAAAGTAAGTCAAAATAATAGTAAAAGTATGAAACCTTATGTAAATGGAGAAAAAAGAAGTTTAACAGATGGTTCAAAACTTGAATTTGATAGAATATTTTCTGATGAAGTACTTGAGAGATTAATTTGTATTATATAAAAATGTTTAGGTGTATGGGAACTGATATGGATGTAGCAAACTATTATTTTAAAAGTTTTAAGGAGGAAAATATAAATGACATCAGATATTCCAAATGTAAAAAATTTAAAGGATTACTTGTTGAATGTTATTAATAATTATCAAATAGAAAAGCAAAATACATTTAAACAAAATTGGTTGGCAAAATGTATAAGAAATGAAGCAGATAAAAGTGTTTCTGAATTTATTTTTAATCGAAAAGAATATAAAGTATCTGCTTCGGCTGGGCAAGGTGGTTGGGCTGAAGTTCCGTGGCTTGGAATATTTCATAAAGATGTAAGCACCTCAGCACAAGAAGGCTATTATATAGTTTATTTATTTAGAGGAGATAGTGAAGGGGTATACTTATCATTAAATCAAGGTTTTACATTTTATAAAGATAAGTACAGAAGTAATAATCCTAAAGAAAAAATTGATAAAGTCAGTAAATTTTGGATTGCAAAATTGAATTTGATAAAAGAAAATAATAAGTATGGATTTACTACTAGTTCAATTGATTTAAAAGGTGTTGCTAATACTGAGATGCCAGCAGGGTATGAATTGGGAAGTATCTATAGTAAATACTATAGTAAAAAAGATTTAATGGAAATGGAAGAACAAGACTTATTAGATGATTTAGATTATTTAAAGATGGTTTTTGCTGAGTTAAGGGTAATGTTAACTGAAGAATATTCAAGTGTTAATCAAAGAATTATTTCTAATAACAGTGTTGAAGAGTTGGAAACAGAAATCTTTGAAAAAAATTTTGATGTTGTAACAGAAAATAATCATGTAGGAGAGGAAGTTATCATTCCTAGTAATCTTGTGCTAAAAAAAACATCACTACCAGGAGAATGCATAAGAAGAAGGGATTATGCAACGGAGCTGAGACGAAATACTAAACAGGGAGAATTGACTGAAAAATTAGCTTTTGATATTGAAAAGTCAAGGTTGTTAAATCACCCTATTTTGAAAGATTATGTAGGAGAAATTAGACATACCTCTCTTATGGATGGGGATGGTGCAGGGTATGATATTAAATCAGTGTATTATGATGAAAAAACAAAAGAAATATATGATTATTATATTGAAGTAAAATCAACAAATGGTGGAATAGACACACCTTTCTTCTTATCTGATAACGAGCTTGAAGTTGCAAAAGAAAGAGGGAGTGCCTATTCTATTATTAGATTTTTTAAAAATGAATCAAAAAGTTGGGACTATTATATAATAAATAATCCATATGATAAAATTGATTATAGAGCTATTCAGTATATTGTAATTCCTAAACCTAAATAAATTCTATTCAACTAAGATTTCTGTCCAATCTTATAAGTATCTTATACTCTAGGAGTTGCTATTGGAATAATATAAAATCTCTATCCAAATTTCAGATAGAGATGGCTAGTCTATTTTATTAAATGGATTTTGTTACATCTCCATCAAAGTTGAAGTTTAAAAAAATTTTTATTTGTTATGTTTTTTATTTCAAGTTGTCAATGTTTATCAAATCTTCCTTTGAAAGAGCCATAATAGTTCCTGAAGGGATAACAAACTGTAAGTTATCAGGTAGTTTATTGATATTCACAAAATTAGCATCGTTGTCTGCACAAATGACAGTATCTTTAGGATGCTCTTCTGCAAACTGTATAATAGCAGCTTGCTTTTTCCAAGTTCCTTTTGGAGCTGTGATAAATCTTAATTTACCTTCTACTTTAAGATTTAATTGTGACTCAATTTGAGTAGTTTCACTTGCTCTATCTGTACACCACCAAATACTTTGATTTTCCTTTTTTGAAAACATCTTTAGCCATTCTACAATGTATCCAGGAATTGCGAGATGTCCTCGGCCCCATGTTTCAATCTCTATGGCGTCTGATCCTTTGTACATAGCTGGTGCAATAGTATCATCGATGTCCAATAATAAATATTTTGTCATTAGTCAGCTCCTTCTTTTTTTACAACTATAGCATAATTTTTTATAAATGTAATGAGTAGTTATAACGTTAATCAGATACCCTTATATTTTCTATCAAGTTTCTACAGATGAGTATCATATTATGGGGAAAATTAAGGTAGCGATCATGATTTCAAGTCTATATGATTATACTTCTGCCAATATAAATGATGAATTACAAAAAATACTATATATTTGAAATTAAATTTATAACAAAAGGCACTCAATTTGAGTGCCTTCTTCTTTTTACCCGATAATTATATTTTCAAGAAATGTAGTCAAAAATGTAGTCATCAGGTTGATTTTTAATGCGATAGAATGAAATTCAAAAAATCAAGAATCGCTCTAAATCAAGGTTTTACACAACTATTGATGTGTAATGAACCCTTATTTAACTTCTGTAAAAATCACGTGTTTACGTAATTTTGGAGAATATTTTTTCAATTGCATACGGTCTGGAGTGTTACGTTTGTTTTTTGAAGTAAGGTACAAGCGTTCACCAGAT
>CAZPYI010000027.1:0-19292 GCA_964590305.1 uncultured Streptococcus sp. | reverse complement strand
AAATGAGAAAGACAGTGTCAATTGGTAGGTTTATTGAATCCTATGCTTTGAATTAAAACAAGAACTCACTGGATTTCGCTACTACGAATCCAAATAACGGACAGACAATTAGTGTCCAACCAATCCAATGTTCTGGTATTCCAAATGTTAAAAGCCAATTTTTTGTTTGCCAAGCCTTGCAATTTTCAGTTCCAGGTATCATTATTCTGTCTAGGAATTTCGCTCTAAACCATACATCCAATAGCCAAAAATCACCCATATTTATGAAGAACATTTCTATATAACCTGTCCAAAATAAGTTCCAGAAACCACTTATACCAGTTAAGTGCGTGCTTATTATCATATAGACTAGTATTAATATATAAATGGGATAGAGAATCAAGGTAAATCGTTTTTCTTCTCTAGTTCTTTTAGGTGCTGCCTGTCTAATTTCTTTAGGTAGCATTTTTAAGAAGGCTCTAGGCTTAAGAACCCACATTAATGCAACTATGGAATTAAAAGCTAGGCTAAGAATAATTCCATCTAATATAGTTCTTGGCCAATTCATGTTCATAACCTCCTTTATTTTAATTAAGATATATTTTTTTGATTTAAAAGATGAGTTATGTTATTTCCGCTATTTATTCTACTTTACTTACTCATTTAAGTAATGATTATCGATATAGTATCGTGCAATTTTCTCAGTCAAGTCCATAATCCTGTGTAAAATACTATACAATGTTTTACCGAGTCTGCAAATTCTTCATCTGTCATCTATTAATCCCTTGTTATTAAATTATTGCCACAGTTGTTTAATATCATTGTACTCTTCTTGAATTTTTTCTTCAAGCGTGTGACCGTATACTTCAATTAGCATAGATATATCTTTATGACCAAGAATTTTCGCAATAATTCCTAAGTCATATCCTCGATGCCATAGGAAGCTCCCATAGGTGTGTCTAGCACCTTTTGTCGTAATGATAGGGACTATGTTCAACTCTTGAACGATACCTCTTAGAACCTTATTTGTACCGTTTGTACTCGGTACACTATTAGGATAACCAAAATGTTGAAACACCATATTGTTTGTATTTTGTAATCCAAGCTCTTTATTTGATTGATTTTGTTCAATCTGAAGATTTTTCAAGATTTCTAGACACTCATTATCAACTGGAACAATTCTGATTGACGTTTTATTTTTGGGTGGAACAAATTGACTCGTTTCAGAGTTAAATCTTCTATAAGTTTTAAATATTCCTTTATCAAAATCAATATCTTCCCACGTTAAAGCAATTAATTCTCCATATCTCATACCTGTTTTTAATAAAAAATAGATAATATATGGTACAACAGATTTTTTATAATCGAATTTACCTTTTATAGCACTTATTAAATCTAAATAATCCTTTTCACTATGAAGGTATTTACTATCCGCATCTTGACTTTTTGCTGTCGAAAATAATTCTACATTTTGAGTGAAATCTTCAATCATAACTTTATCAGCGATAGCCATCTGTAAACTTTGTTTCACGCCAGTATTTAAACGACCTAGGAAATTACGACTAACCCTATTACCATAGTTATTCATAATCCGTTGATATTCACTAGGTCTAATTTGAGAAATAGGCTTATCTCCAAATAACTTTTCAAGCGTTACCTTACGACTTAGATATTTCTTTTTTGTCACGTCACTTCTATTACTAGGCATTATCTTTAAATCTAACCACTCTTGATAAAGTTCTGGTAATGAGATATTTTTTGTAATAATGCTCCCAGTTCTTAACTTTTGGAGAATCGGCTCTGCTTCCGCCTCCGCTAGTTTCTTAGTCTTAAAACCACTATTATAGGCAACCGTCTTACCTTCCTCACGAATTTCATAAGCCCATAAATTCTGGTTCCCTCTTCTTCTATATCTTGCATTTGCCATATGCTATACCTCAAGTCCAATTACTTCTGATACTGCACTTCTAGGGACAACCATGAGGCGTTTACGATCATAGAAAGTATAACCACGTTCCACCATTAAATTTCTTGCTTGATGGATAATATGGTTTGCTGTTGAAGGACGATAGCCCATTTCAATTAAGTCTTTATTAGTCATTACATTATTTATCATTGTATTTTTTTCCTTTCGTGTTATAATTTATCTAGAATATTTTTTCTATGTCGACTTCTTTCACAAGTCGCCTTTTTTATGCCCCAATATTCAGAGCTTTGTTGTTCACGTACATATTGTTCAATCTCCTTTTCGTCATTATCAGTAAACTTTTCAACTCCCCTGCGAAGTAGGTCTTGTAAAAAGACCTCTGCCTGATCGATACCGTAGGCTTCATATTTTGCCATATAAACCTTTGCAATTGTCTTTGACACTTGTTTATCAGTCCACGCTTCAGACTGCCTTAATGTTGGTTTTTCTCTCACAATACTCAGTCGTGTTTTCTCCTCTGTATTGATATAGTTTTGCCACCATCTTACAGATTCTCTTCTTCGTTTATTTTTATCTCTTGCTTTAGGAGAAACAAAACGATAATGTCCATTGATAGCCTCAAAATATATTGAAGCAAGAGGTCGCATGTCATTTAGCTGATAAGCAATCAGATTAGCCTTCATTTGCCAACATCTTAGCTCAGCTCTCACCCATGAATTCATGTCAGTATCCGATTGAAATTTTCCGTTTTGCTCCATTAATTTATTATAGACACACCATTGTTGGTTCCCTCTTGCACCATAGACTACTGTTTCACCTACAAGTTCTCCTGAGTCGATAACAAATTTTTCATGGTACTCCGCATGTCTCGCAGTAGTAATGCATAATCCTTTTTTACTATAATCATAAAGCCTTTGAACATTTATTGAGTCATCAAAAATATCATTCGCAATATCTAATCTTGTAAAATTTGAATTATGATCAATAAGTCTCTGTACTAAACTAGTCCAATTATTATCATTACCTTCAAGAAATTCCTCATACTGACGACAGCCCTGTCCTTTTAGTTCAACATGCACTCCCATGCTACTATTAGGATCTAAGTTAAAGTAAACTTTTATCTCTGAACAAGCATAGTGACGTTGATACTTATTGACTCCCCAATCATGCAATGTAAAATTTCTTAAAGACATTAATAAAAGTTTCTCTATTACAAACTCTGGAGTGACATCTTTTACCGTAACAGCGAAGTAATCAATTTTAACGCTGTTAAACATTCTTATTCACCAATAATTTTTATATCTGATGCAGTTAGTTTAATTCCACCCCAACCTTTTCGATTCATATTCCATGCTAATCGAACTTGTGGATTAATCAATTCAATTGATTTTTCAATAAGTCCATCATTGCTTGTAATTTTACTAATCTTATCAAGATTATCCAAAATTTCTAATGGGATCGTTTTTAAGTCGTCAGCTGACATTCCCATCTCTTTCAAGACTTTAACTTTTTCTGCATCTTGGACTTGGCAAGTTATTTTAGAAATTTCATCAGTTTGGACAGATTCACCATTGATATTATTATATTTATTGTTAACACGTGCGGATAAGATAATTACTTTTTTAGGAATTTCAAATTGAGATTTTTCCAAGTTTAAGTCACCTAGACTTACTTTATCTGTTAGTTTAATTGTTGCCATTTTTCTACCTCATTTTCATAATAAATTAGTTGCATCTTTTCTTCCTGTACACAAAAGTTACTCTCAGCCATACTCTCTCAACGGATTTCAGCATTTAATGGTATTAAATCACCTTCACCCCTCATGTATCAAGGGTTTGAGCACTATTTCATGTACGTGTGTACCCCCTATTAGTAGCAGGGCAATTACTTTCATAGAAATTTCAAAAGCATTTTCATGGATTTTTAACTTATCAAACTCCGGTTTGTTCTCGAGCACTCTGCTTTTATCTCCCGAGTCGCTATGGCTTTCAGCACCTCGCTCCTCGTTAGATAATCGATTGCTCTCAGAAACCTCGTTTGAATTTGTTAAGTATACTTGAATCTTTCTCATTTTCTAAAGTGTCTAATCGCTCTGTCAGGTCCTTGACCTGTTTCCGTAAAGACTGATTAGATTTTTTTAATTGGAATATACTATCCTCTGCTTCAAATAGGAATTTATAAAAATCATCTGATAGTATTTCTACTTCATTTTTTAGATCTCGTTCGGACTGAGCTTTTGAGTCGCCCCAGACTTCTTTAATGGAGTCATCTAATTTATTTGCCTTATCTATTAATTGAGATAAGGCAATAAATTTAGCAACTTCTGCTTCTGTAAAATCAAAGAAAACTTGTGTACTACGCTTAGAAACTCTTCTTCTGACTTTTTTAAACTTGTATCCAGATAAAGTTTCAATACGTAGTCGCCATCTCTTGATTGTACTAACCGACTTTTTTGTTCTTAAACCTATTTCTTTATATTCTATAGCATCACCTCTATTTGATATTTACAATCGCATATAAATATATTATACTTAATAGGTAAAAAACTTTTTTACCTTTGAAAATATAATATCAAATTTTATTTTACCTGTCAATAATTAGGTAAAATATTTTTTTACCTTTAAAATTAAATATTTTCTTTAGATTGGAGAAAAATGGCTTTTTTTGATTATTCGCAGGCCTTTAAAGTAGGGCAAATTGATATAAAAAATGCTCGCCTGAAAGCTGGCAAAACACAAAAAGAACTCGCTAAATTAATAGGAGTTACAAAGCAAACAATTATTAATTACGAAAAGGGAACTACTGAGCCTTCTTGGGATAGACTACAAGAGATTGCTACAGCATTAAATGTTGATATTGACACATTATTTCCCTACAATATGTTAGGAGAAAAAAAAGGAGACTTTAAGTGGATGGAGCACTTAGAGAAACTAGAAAATAATTGGCTTTATAGCCGTATGGCTGAGGAAGAGGTGTTACTTCAAAAAATTCTAGATTTTGCAAGATTTCAAAATAATATAGATAAAGACACTCTAACAATGGAAGAGCTTAATAGTGAACTTAACCTTGAAGACAACAACTCTATGTCTAAAGAAGATAAAATTTCACTCATTAAATTGAAATATGAAAAAGAAATTCAAGAAAAAACTCAAAAACTTATTAACTTATATAAAGATCAGTCAATTAAAGAATTAGATGTAATAAGATTCGAGTCTACAAATATATAATTTTATTTAACAGGAGTTATCAATGAAATTTAAAATAATTACTTCTCTCATATTTATTATATTAATAATCATAAAATTTTTCATTCCTACTATCCAAATTGACTTAATAACCATCATTTTAGTGGTCTTATCTATAGTTCCTTGGTTTTTTCAGTATATTAAATCTCTAGAAATAACGGGAATTGGCAAAATAGATTTAATAACTCCTGAGATGAAGGAACAGATAAGTAAAAAAGCTATATCTATTGGAATTTCAACTAAAGAAAGAGAAATTAATCGAGACAAATATACCTTCTACAAATTAAAAAATGAGGATAAAACTTTAGCTCTTGCTGGACTTAGAATTGAAATTGAGCATGCTCTAAACCAATTACTACAAAAATCCTCTCCAAATGAAACCAATGAATTAAGAAGACTTGGAATTAGGCAATTAGCTAACATATTATTAAAAAATAAGATTATATCGCTTGACGAATATGATTTAATAAACAGTATAACCCATACATTAAATAGAGCAGTTCATAATGAATTATCCAGAGAAGATGTTAAAAATGTTGATTACATTCTTGATGTTGGAACTAATTTATTAGAAACCCTCTCATTAAAATAATAATTAATTGGACAATAAAATGATACAACAAGAAATAAATTTCCAAGGAATCCCCTGTACTTATTACATAAATATTGATGAGATGATTATTACCATAAAATCTAAATCAGATTTTCATAAACTCGTAGGAGTCTACTTCAAGCTACAAGACTCGAAAGGCTTCAAAATAGAGTTTGAGAGATCTATTTACAGAAATGTTGCCTTAATTGATAATTTTATACTTGGAGATTATTCTTTAAGACTTCATTTTTATTTTGTTATTCGAATACTAAAAAATGTTGAAAACAAAATTTCTGGTATTACGTTCAAAGGTATTGATACTGAAAAAATTTTCAGTCCATCTACTTATTTTTATAATAATAGAGATAAAGATAATTCACTTCTTTATAAATCATTTAAAGCTTTTGATTTTTTATTTCAACATGATGATAAAGAAGTTAACGGCTCAGTAGAATTTGGGAACATATTAAGTAATGGAATAGCAAGCGATTTAAAGCTTTCACCTATTTTTAAATTAGAATTTGAATGCACTAATAATTTTGATTTTATATTTCAACTATTTAAAATTACAGAAATGTTTCACAAAATTATTTTAAACAGACCAATAATTTCATTCAATGAAATTAATTTGTTTTCTACCACTGATAAGAAAATCTCACAAATTGGTGACGTTCAAATCTACCCAATAAAAGATAAAACCGCTAATTATTTAACTGAAGCTACATATCAGAATTTTGAAAAATATTTTAGTGAACTTTTACAATATTGTTCCAATAACTTAGATATGAATTTAGATTATTTTTCATTGTCAAAGTTAAACGAAACAAATAATACTTATTTCATTATTAAATTATTTTCTAGTTTTGAGAATCTATTTGGTAATAGTAATATCTATATTCATAAACCAGATACAACTCAAGAGGAAATGAAATCAAAATTAATTGAATTCATTAACTCAAATAATTTTAAAACTGATAAAGCATTTATTGAAAACATAAAAAATAAGATTAAGGATAGTGGAAATAATATTGGTCAAAAGAAAAAAATAATACTTACTTATGAACACTTTGTAGATGTTTTTCAGAGTAAAGATGACCAGAATTATTTTCAAGAATTTAATATAAAACAATTAGCAGAAGAACTAATAAGAATGAGGAATTTTGTTGCCCATGAAAATCCTATAGAGTTAAAACTTGATGACGATAAAAAACTAGCACTTAGACTCCTAGAAGCAATGAATTACTGCCTCATTTTAGAACAAGTAGGTATACCCTTAACTATTATTCAAATAATAATCGGAATTCATTTTCAATTTAATTATATTTATATGCAGAATATACTAAATAAGAATAATTCAAAATCAAATTAAGCAAGACAAAGTAAACTAAATCTATATTTTTGGAGAAAACTATGGTGATAACTTTTATAATAATTATTATCTTTATATTTCCATTCTTAAGTTTGACCTATGCAAAACTTAGGAATCACATTTTATCAAATATGATTTATAATTTGATATTTTTTACACTCGTTTTCTTCGACTCAACATTTTTTATATGTCATTTCAAACTTTTGAACATAAAATGGCTAACAAAATTTTTATATACAGCTACCCAGCTTTTTAAAGGAATATTATTTTTAATTTTACTATGGTTACTTATTACAATTATCATTGGTTTTTTAAGTAAAAAATATACACTCCGAATTGAAAATTTTAATATTGGTGGTATTAACATACTTTTTGATACATCGAAGGAAATTTATATAAAGACAGTCGGAAATTTTATATTGTCAAAAAGAACATTATTTGTTTTTGATAAAAAAAGAGATAATATTAATCAAGTTTTAGATGCATATTTTGAATCGTATAAATTTATCAGAGATAACTTAGAATTATTAGATCCTATCAAAGACAAAGAAATTTATGATACATCTAAATCGATCATAATTAAACTAAATAATTTTCTAACAACACATCAGAACGATTACCGTAGATGGTATAATAAAATTGAAAGCGATGACTGCTTATCTGATGGAACGGGAAAAGAAATAACTTTTCATCTCACTACTATTGAAAAAATTCAAGTTAATTACTATAGGTATGATGAAATAATTAATGATTTAATTGAATTTAATTATTTTATGAATACAGTACAAATAAAAGAACTTTTTAAAATAAAAAAATTTGATTGGGAGGAAACAGATGCATAAAACATTTATAAGCTACCACCATGCAAACGAACAAGACCTTAAAAATAGAATAATTCAAATTGGATCTGGTGAATTTTTCGTAGATAAATCTGTAAAGGAAGGTGACATTAATCCAAATCTTTCTGAAGACTATATCATGTCAAAAATAAGAACAGATTATATTGGTGATTCTACGGTAGTTATAGTTTTGATTGGCGAGGAAACTTCACAAAGACCATATGTGAATTCTGAAATTCAAGCAGCCTTATGGAGTAACCCGACAGGTTTAATAGGAGTAATAAGGGATGAGTTATATGACAGGGTTTTCACTTCGACTACTTGTACATACTACAATTGTAACTGTGGAATAAATCTACGTACTCGAACACAAGCGTACAATTCAAAGATACCATTCTTAGTTAGAAGTAACCACGAAAATAATTCGAATCTACCTCACTACGATGACAAACAATGTTACTGCGCAATATATAAATTTTCTGACTTCATTCAAAATATGGAAAAATATATTGATTTAGCATATAGCAAGAGAAAAGAAAATTTTAATATAAAAAAGACAAATGAATTTGGTATTCGAACAATTAAAAGACCTTACGGATATTAATATAACTTGTCCCCTTTTTGTCCCACATTATTTTTCTAACAATAAGTTTTTAAAAATTCAACAAAATAAAAAGCCTTTAAAATCAGCATTTTTGATTATTTTTATCACAAAAATTTGTAAGAAATCGTTGTAGGGGGCATGATATATTCTTTAGAAACCTTAATTTAATAAGGTTTCTTTTCTTTTTGGTCAATTTTTGGTCTAATAAGCTCTATCGTTTCTATTAGCTTATGCTTATAGTCAAGCAGTCTGCCTATCATAAATGAATGACAACAATTGTCTGGGATTGAATAACTCAAACTGGTAGTCGAACTGCTAAAAAAGCCACCAACATAGTCAGTAGCCAGTATGCTTATTTAACTAATGCCTAAAGGAGCACGGCAAATTCCCAAGCCCAGTTCTTTTTCCATTTTTGAAAACTGGTATCGTGATATTTCTACCTTCAACAGATCGTTTTCATCTACACCCGTTTCAAAATATTTCTTAACCTCTTTAGGATATTTATTCCCCAAAATAGAAGATAAATGTGTATATCCTAAACTTATCTTATCTTGTAGGTCTACTTCTCCACCGACAAAAAAAGCAAAGTCCTTTCTCACTACAGCTTTGTACTTTGATACATTCGTTGGATTCCCTGCCTCTTTAAGTCCTGCAATATTTTCTAATTTCGCCAATTTTAAAAAAGTTTCTGAATGCAACTCAAAACCTGTTCTCTTTGGATTGTTGTATAAAATAATGGGTTTTTCAGATAATTCACTTGCTTTCGTAACATAAACCTTAATATCTTCTTGACTCGGTAGAATATATGGAGGAAAACCGAGTAGAATATAATCGATTGCATGAGAGTGATTGATTTCCTCAATTAATTGCTGTACATGTTTTAATCGGATATTAGCAACTCCAAATATTACCTCGACTTCATCAAAATCAGGAGTTGTTTCTATTGAACGAATTAGTTCGATTTTTTCTTCTAAATCCAAACTATGCTGCTCGCCTGTTGAACCACAGAACAAAAAAGCATTCACATCTTGGGCAATTAATCTTTTTGCATGTTCTATTGTTTTTTTAATGTTTAATTGTTCGTTGTCATCAAATGCTGTAGGTAATGCAACATGAAAATTATTCATAAAATCATTCCTTTCGAATATATTAGACTTACCATAATCTGCCCCATTATAGAACTACTGAATTTTTTACTTCACTTTCATAATTCTTTTTTCATCAAAATATCTCGTTGAATATCCCCACCTAAATTAAAAATATGTTCATTGAAAGCAAAAAAACCTTGCTTATGGTAAAAAGTTATGGCACCTTCATTATGTTCCCATACACCTAACCATACGTAGTCCTTATTAAGTTCTTGTGCTTTATTAAAAACATAATTTACCAAATATTTCCCTAAGCCAAAACGGTGGAATGGCTTTCTAATGTAAATACGTTCTATCTCAAGCCCAGCATCTTCTTTTAATTCTGTCTGTGCGTGACCAACGTTTATTTTTATATATCCTGATAGTTTGTCATCATAATATATTAGTTGAAATTCAGTATCAGGGTTACTAACTTCATTTTTTAATTTTTGATAACCATAGGCTGTTTTTAAATAATTATCTAAATCTTCCTTTGAATTTTCTGAGCCAAATGTATCCGAAAAGGTTTCGATACTGATTTGTTGTAATACTTCAATATTTTTGTCAGTGACTTTTTCCATCTTAACTAACATAAAAAAATTCTCCTTAGTATGTTCTCTTGTATCCTTTTTTAACTTTTTGCCAATCAGTTGCTACATTTCTAGCAATTTTAGAAAGTAATTTATCCATCTTAATTATTTCATCTTGGTTTAGCCCTGATAAGGCAACATGAGTTGAGTAGTTGCTTTCACGCTCTAAAGTTTTATACAATTCTTCTCCTTTATTACTCACCCAAAGCAATTTATGCTTTTTGTTATTTAAGTCACTTTTTTTTACAACTAATTTTTTTTCTATTAAACGACTTATAGCGCGGTTAGTTGTTGTTTTGTCAACACAAAGTAAATCTGATAGTTGCCTTTGTGTAATACCAGGATTTTCAAAAACACGACTTAGATAGAGATACTGTCCCTTTTCCAATTCGATATCTTTAAATTCAATATTGCTAATAGAATCTAGTGACCGTGATATATTTCCAATATTTCGTAAAATGTCATTATTCACACAATTCCTCCCTTCTATATAAAACCGTTACGATAAAATAATTATAGATTAAAATAGATGCAAATGCAACTATATTTTTTGAAACCTAATGTCCACTAGTTAATTTTATACCAACTATACCAATAATCAGCATTACAATAAAAATCCAAGTAATAGGTGGAAACTGATCTTTGAACACGACAACGCCAACAATTATTGACCCAACAGCTCCAAATCCCGTCCAAATAGGATATGCAACACTCAATGGAAGTTGTTTTACTGCCATTGTCAAAAAAACAAAACTAAAAATCACTCCAATAATAGTGATTAAGCTATAAAAAATACTACTGAATCCGTTACTTAACTTCATAGTTGCTGCCCAAACTACTTCAAATAAGCCACCTAGAAATAAATAAAACCAAGTCATCATTTCCTCCTTAATACAAACAAAAAGGCACCTAGTAAACTCTCCAAATGGCCTAACGAGTTTACCAAGCACCTTATCACCCGGCGGTGATTTATTATTCTAACTAATATATGTCATTTTACTACAAAATAGTACACTTGCCAAATTTAAAGCGCATTAAATTCTCATATCTACGTTTTTAATGTCATAAAATCATAATTAATCCATATTCTAGCTTGTTGCTAATCTAGTAAGGTATTGTGAAAATTAGGGAGAGCACCTTGCGCAATTTTGTCTATACGTGAAGGATGCACAATCATATATTTATTTTTTGCCAATAACATTTGGTTAGTGGGTGATTTTTCTAAAGTATCATTGGTCCCACGCAACAATGCTACAAGTGTTATATAAGGTTCTTGATATACTAGCGGGCTGTAATGTAATGTATGGCTAAAGAGTTCAATAGCAGTCCCTCTTTTTAATAAAAATGTCTCCATTAAGCTACCATCATAACTACCATTTTGCATATCTGCTACTTTACCTAGAGATATTATACAGTCTCGAAGAGCAATCACTACTTCACTTCCCATATGGTACTCTACGGCACTTATTTGTTGATTATTTCCCGCACAAATACCTAATTGCATCGGTAAGTTCCCAAAAATATCTTTCTTCAACCATTTGTACAGTGGTGATTTTTCTAGCTTTGGAACACTGGAAATGTAGTCGTTTCCTAATAAGGGAACTTTAAAGTCAATCTCTTGCTCTAATTGATTGATAGAAGATATAAAATCAAAATTCTCTAATTTTTTCCCATATTTTTTAAATTCTTCCCCATCTACTGTTTTCATGTTACCGCTCATTCTATTTTTTCTCTTTCACTTACAAGTAAATGTCTAGTCACAAAATCACTAACTACTTATTAACACTTGCCATCCTAAAATAAGTATAAGGCTTTCCTTTTATAGATATACTAAGTTGATGAACATTTTCTGGTGAACTACAGCCAGCAAAACCGCCATCACCGATAGCATGGATATCTGCTCCTGTTTCTTTCATTTTAAGGGCTATTAATCGGACTGTTTCTGTATCAGCTCCCTCCAAAGAACTGTTCAAAAATGACATTGCTAAAGTCCCTGGTTTATAAGTATGAACAAATTGGATAAGCTCTTGAATATGGCTAATGCTAATACCATGTCGTGACCCTGGTGCAGGGAAATCAATGCAATCTGCGCCAGCATCAATCAATTGTTTGACAATGATATAAATACCACTCGTATCTGAAAGTCCAAAGAACGTAGTCCCTATCATAAGTAAAGCGCGAACCATACCTCCACCAATTAAGACGGGGAGGATTGGTACAAAAATACTTGTGACTAAATCGACAACTCTATCAATAAGTTTCCCACGAACTTTTAAATCATCTTTTTCAACAATATCAACTGATTGCCCAATCACACCCGTTTCATTTTGAACAGCATCAAATGCTTGTGACACTTCATTGCCAATTATCACTTGGAACTGTCCACCACTTTTTACAACATTTATCACACCATCAAGGTTAGCAATCGTATCTTTATCTGCTTTTTCGTCATCTTTAAGGTTAAATCTCAAACGCGTTGCGCAATGAGTTAGGGAAGAAATATTCTCTCTTCCTCCTATGTTTTGAACAATATCTTTAGCTAACTTATTAAAATCTGTCATTTTTTCACCCCCAAAATATCAGTCTTAGCGATTGTTTTCATTTTCAATCTCAGCAATCATTTCCACACGTTTCGCATGTCTTCCACCTTCATATTCAGCATCAAGCCACTCTTTTACAATCATTTTCGCTAGTTCACTACCTACCACACGAGAACCAAAGGCAACGATATTCGTGTTGTTATGCTCTCTTGATAATTTTGCTGAATATGGCTCACTACAAACAACAGCTCGAATCCCTCTCACCTTATTAGCGGTAATTGATATCCCTACACCAGTTCCACAGATAAGAATCCCTTTTTCAAAATTGCCAGAAGCTACCTCTTGGGCAACTTTCTTTCCATAAATAGGATAGTCCGTTCGTTCAGTAGAATAAGGACCAAAATCTTCAACCTCATGTCCAAGTTCTTTTAAATAATCAATAATAATGGGTTTGAGTTCTATCCCAACATGGTCGCTTCCAATTGCTATTTTCATGATATTCTCCTTTGTTTACTTCTTTAGTTCTATCACTATATCTTGATAACTATCTGGTTTGTTAAACAGCGCCGATGTTCCCAAAACAAAACCAGTGACTCCTAATTGACTTAGTTTATCTATTTTTTCTGGTGAAATAGCACCATCTACCATCACTTCGAAACCATATGTTGAAGAGAGTTCAACTAATTTTTCTATTTTGTTATCAACATAATCAAGATATTTTTGCCCAGCAAAACCTGGATTGACAGTCATCACCATAACATAATCTATTAATGGCAATAATTCTTGAATGGTTTCTACAGCTGTTCCCGGATTAATTGCGATACCAGCCTGCTTACCTTTTTGATTAATACTTGCTAATGTGCGCGCTGGTTGCTGATCAGCTTCAGGGTGAATATAAATAATATCAGCACCTAAATCAGCAAACATGTCAACATAGTTTCCTGGATTTTGAATCATCAAATGAACGTCAACTTGTTTTTGCGTTGTAGAACGTACCAGTTCAAAATCCTGTAATCCCATTCCAAAATTTGGAACAAAACTACCATCCATGAAATCCATGTGAAATATATCCACTCCAGCTTTGTCTAAATCACGTGTAGCTCTTTCCAAATTTGAAAAATCTGCACACATCATTGAAGGACACAATAATTTTTTCATCTTTTCTCCTTGTTGGTTAATCGATTACTCAGAGCGTTTAGGTAATCGTTTACTCTTTATAATTGAGATTATATCCCACATTTTTTAGAATGTCAACCTCTTTTTCGAACAATTTATTGAAATATACCTCAAAATATGAGAAAATAAAAGAAATTATTCAAATATGAGTAAACGTTCACTCAGTTGGGGAAACATATGAAAAAATATTCAATAAAAGACATTGCTGAATTGAGCAATGTCTCTGTTGCAACAGTATCTAGAGTAATCAATAATAATGGTCGATTTTCTGAAGAAACTCGGAAAAAAGTCTTAAAAGTCATTGAAGAAACTGGCTACAAAACAAATTTCAGTGCGAAAAGCCTTCGCATGAACAAGTCTTTTACAATCGGGATTATAGTTCCTGATATCAGTAACTATTTTTTCGCAGATGTCGTTCAAAAAATTGAAGAAATTTTATTTTCAAAAGGTTATTCTACAATTATTTGTAATACTTCTAGAAGTGAAACCAAGGAAAAAGCTTATTTAGAAATATTGCAAAGCAAGGGCGTCGATGGATTAATCGTTATTTCTGGGGCAAAAAAGTTTGCTTTCCAATATTTTAACTCTGATAAAAAAATACCTTATATCTGTATTGATAGGGAACCTGAAAATAAAAAATTAACTACTTTTATCTCTTCTAATCACTATCAAGGAGCTTTCGAAGCCACTGAAACTTTGATACAAGCGGGTGCTCGACACTCAATTATCATTATGTATGACCGTATTTCAACATCTTCCGCTGAACGTTTAAAGGGATTCACAGACGCTTTTAAGAAAAACAATATCGTTTTTGAAGCAAATCGGTCTGTTTTGGTGTTAAAAAATGACCAATCAGAAGTTTCTGAACAAATCAAAAATTTCCTCCTTGACAATGACTGGGTGGATGGCATTTTTGCCATAAATGACCATGTTGCTTTGGATGCTCTCACTGCGATAAAACTTCTTAATAAAAAATCTCCTGAAGACATTAAAATTATTGGATTTGATAATATCCCCGCAAGTAACTATTCTCATCCAACGCTCTCTTCAGTAAAACAGAATACATCAAAAATTGCACAAGCTGCTGTCGACAATTTACTAAACTTAATCGACCATCCTAAAGATGTTGCAAATACAGTCCTGATTCCAGTTGAATTGGTGTTAAGAGAATCTAGTATGACTTGAATATAAATAGAATTCTCTCCATATTTCATATTATGTTTTTATTGGGTGTTGGAAGTCTGTAGTTTATCCAATTTCTTCCATATCCCTTTATTTTCACTACTATTTAGTAAAAATTCATCAGCTAACCACTCTAGTTAAATCAAGCAAGCTGAGACCTATAAGGACAGAAGATAAGGCTTACAATCGCCTCCTGACCTCTATACGTATCAAGGTTGAAAATATATTTGCTAAAGTAAAGACTTTCAAAACCTTTTCGACCACCTATCGTAATCATCGAAGAAGATTCAATTTACGCATAAATTTGGTTGCTGGTATTATTAACTATGAGTTAGGTGTGTAGTTTCGCAGGAAGTCTAATAGAAAAAAGCCGAGGAAGCCTCAGCCTTTTTGTTTTTATTTTTAATACCAACCATTTGCATTCCAAAATGCTAGTGCTCCTGACCATGAGCCATAACGACCTGCTACATAGGCATCAGCAACTTTTTCTTGGTTTTCAGCTGATAAATCTCCATTTAAGTAAGAAAGTGTCAACTGGTAACGACCATAGTACTGACCATTTTGTGCTGTGTAACTTCCGCTTGATTCTCGTTGTGCAATAATTTCTTTAGCAGCTGCATCTGAACCACTAACACTTGAAGAATAATTTACTGTTTCTATTGTAGCAGTTGTTGTGTTTATCTTGTTTCGCCAGTTGAGAATTGGAGAAATTAAAACCGAAGCGCGGCTCTATCTCATTATTTTATTAGTAGGGATTTATATTTTTTCCAATGGTTTGATGCAAAACAAATTTATCTTAGCTCAATTTGTCAAATTAAGCTAGACACCTCCATGTAAGACAGAAACACATGATAAGATGTCTGATAACCCAATGATTTTCTCAAAATCTTGTTTCTCTTATCAGCTACAGCTGATAAAAAAGCTTGACTAACATTTGTGAAATCCATCTGTTTAGGCAAGCCATGTCGTCTGAGCAGACCATTGGAATGCTCATTGAGCCCATGTTGTCCTGGGCAACCTGGGCCGGCAAAGAAGATATCAATATCCTGTTTATTACCTATGCTTTTCCAGCTGGAAAACTCTTTTCCACAGTCAAAGGTGATAGACTTGAACAAGTATCTTGGAAGATGGTTAAGCCAATCGTTAAGGGACTTCTCAATACCGCTAGTTTTTCTCCCTTGTGTCTTTAGCGTGATAATGGCTTTTGATTGTCTAGCTTAATTTTACAATTTAGGATTATAAAAATAAACACGTACTTTTATAATTATAATAATGCTATAATAAACTTAATACGAGATGGGTTTTATATGCTATTAATGATTATGTTCAGACAGATACAAGGAGTTAAAGGTGACAAAAAAATCTTTTGATAATAAGATAGCAAAATTTGACTTGGGTCACTTTTTTAAAGAAATCAGGCGCAACCGTGGTTATACACTAAAAGATGCAGGCGGTGATTACATTTCTAAATCTCAATTATCACGATTTGAAAACAATGGTACGACACTAACTGCCGAAAAGCTGTATTTTGCCATTACACAAATTTCTATGACACCAAATGAATTTTTCAACGCCTTTAATGATTACAAATTTGACAGAATGCAAAAACTTTATTTTACGCTTGATAATATTCAACTATCATTACAAGAAGGACTTGAAAAATCTGAAAAGTTAATCATTAAACATCCAGATAGTAAGTTTGAAAAATTATCAAATGTCATGATAAAAAGTGTATTGCAAGATATAACTGGTAAGAATTATATAAAAAAAGAAGACTATTTGTTAGTCGGAGACTATCTTAGTGCCATTGATTATTGGTCAGAATTTGAGTTAAAGCTATTATACTATAGCTGTTTGATTTTGGATGATGGGGATATTTGTTGGTTTTGGGAGATGGTGACAGATAGGGCTGTGCATTTTAATAAAGGAAATAATCAGAGACTGTTTTTAGCAACCCTACTTAATATTTATGAACTGTCAGTTTTAGATCGTCAAAATTTGAACAATGCTGGTGTTTTTAGAAAAAGTCTTCAAAATTTTATCGTCAATAAAGAGCCAACTATTTTGATTGTCTATACTATTGTGACCTATTTCCATGATTACTTGCTTGAAAAGACATCCGAAAATCGCAAAAAAATAGAAGACTATCTAGATGCGACTGAAATGATTGGTGTTAAATACATGGCTGACTATTATCGGAGTCGTCTATTCGCCTTAGATTAGATAAGAAGTAAAATCCATAAAAAGAACAGATTCCAAAACACACTACTACTTATTTTAGCATTCATTGTAAATCCTCCATATAGGTTGATAGAATAATTGTAACTCGGAAATCCCTGCTCTTTGGAAAGTTGTATATATGCAACTTTTTCTTAACTATGATTTTTCATGGTATTCTATTTATGTAAATAGTTCGAACAATTTACATGAATTTAAGAAGGGCAGGTATGGTCTATTTTGACTTTTTATGCTTGAGAGCGCTCTGATTAAGTGATTTTGAATCCCTAGTCTTTCTTGAAAACTTACGGAAAATCATGATATTTTTAAAATAGAATTCCTTTTATTTTAGAGATTTTGAAAGAATAAGTAATATGGAATAAATCTATTGATAAAGATTAAAAAAGTCTTAGCAGTTGGTGCAATTGCAATAACTTTAGCACAGGGGTAGTTCGTGTTGCTGTTGCTAATCCTGCACCTTATCCGATTATAGATGAGTGGCATTATGGTGTAAATGATAATTATGGCTATTCAAACTACTATGTCAAATCAGCAAATTATGGTTCTCAGTCATCAGTCACTAATTTGTGGGGAACAGTGAAGTCGTCAGCTTCACAAAAATATGGCTGGGCAAACTCTAGTTCAACCAAATCCTGGAACGATGTCCGTTTAAATGCACATTGGAATTATTTTAGATTCTAATAAGCTAGTTTAATTTTTTGACGTCTGAATAGTAAGGTTGTAGGCTTGTTCTGTAAAAGTAAATTCAAAGTTGTCTGAGACTTGTTTTGATTTTAGAGCAAGCCTATTGCTATGTCTGGAGTATTTAATGAAAATAAAAATGGGTATTGTTAGTTTTTTCTTTTGCTTGATGGCGTTTTTGGGAGTTCTCGCTATTGAAGATAGTCAAAAGCCTGTCCCACTACCAATTGACGGTGCTTTTTCTATCCAAGGAAAAAGCTCTAAATCAAATGAAGAGATTTATAAATTGATTGATGAGGCTTTTAGTCAAAAAAATGTCATAATTTATAAGCCAATTATTGAAGATTCTGGTCAAACGACTTATGTGAACCTGAGTTCTTCCAAAGATGATAAGGCACGAAATCAGGCACCCATTGTCGGGATGTATTATACATCTGGGAAATTAACAAGTAAAGATTTCACATTTCTAAAATCTTTAGGCTTTCAAGTGACTTATGCAACTTACCCATGGTTTTTTGGCGGCATGGCACAGTTTAATGGGACACTGCGATCTTTACTGACAATCTCACTCTATATGATTATTTTTATCATGTTATTAGTCAATGAAACTAGGAAGCTGAAAGAACGTGTGATTTGGCGGTCTTTGGGTGTCCCTATCATCAGCATTGTCGAAGATTTTTTCATCCCCTTTGCTTTTAATGTGGTTTTGGCTGCTATTTTAGAATTTCTTTATAGCTATTTTGTTGGTAATGGCTTTAATACTTACAGCAGTAAGCTATTTTTAGCATTACTTTTGACCAATTTTCTTATTTTTCAGGTAATTGATTTGTTAGTAATTTTGACTATCTATGTCAATGTCAAATTTGAAAAACCTGTGGAAATCATTAAAAATAAGGTAAAGGGTAGTGGACTCTTTTTAATCTGGCTTGGGATGATTGCTGCTTTGATTTTGATTTCTGGTATGATTTTAAAAGAAACGAAAAGTAGCCAATTAATGCTTACTTCCCAAATCGAGAGTTTAGAACCCTGGCAGAAAGTTAAAAATTGGCAAAAATTACAACTCCTTGGAGTTAGGAATCAATCAACTGAAAACGGTAGAATGACAGATGGACAGGAAGAAGAAGATAAGCAATATCTCAAAATGTTACTTGCCATTAAAGGAATGGAATTTATATATATCAACCCATCTACCGCCTATGTTCC
>CAZPYI010000026.1:0-19788 GCA_964590305.1 uncultured Streptococcus sp. | reverse complement strand
GTCAAGAAAAACGTGATTATGAACTTCCAGAAACTCAAACAGGTTTCTCAATGGCTGACTTGTTTGGTGATATTGAATTGTAATTCAATAAAGACTTGCCTAGGCAAGTCTTTTTCTTTTTTATGAGGTATGTTATAATATTACTCAGCCATCCTTAGTGTAATGGATATCACACAAGATTACGGTTCTTGGGATAGGGGTTCGATTCCCTTAGGATGGATATGACCGCCGTTTAAAACCCTTTAGATAAAGGGTTTTTAGCTACTTATAAACACCCTTGTCTAAAATATGTCTAAAAACTTTTTAGAACAAGTCTCTAACAACTTCAAATATTTCATCTTGTTTCTTGTCAAAAAGGTGTGAGTATGTTTGCAATGTTTCTGTGGCATCTTTGTGTCCAACGAGTTTTGCGATTGAAACTACGTTTATATCATGATAAATTAGGTAGCTAACGTATGTGTGACGTAAACCGTGACAAGTTAAATTTGTTTCTGTGCGTTTCCGAATTAATTTATTTATTGCTGTGTTTGATACTTGAGTAAAAAGTCTTTTTTCTTCGTTGTCAACATATCCTGTCTCTAAATAATCATCTAAAGCTGCGATGATGTCGTTATTTATCGGCACGCTACGGACAGATTGGGGATTTTTAGTTTTCCCCCAGCCTAACCTTGCGCCATTGACCTTGTATGTTCTTGTGATGTTTAGCTTTAAACTATCGCGGTCGATACACTCTTTATCTAGTGTTAACCCTTGAGCTTCTGAAAAGCGTAGTCCTGTCTTTGCTACTAGATAAGCAAAAAAACTCGATTGGTACTTAACAGTTTTTCTGACGCTCTCTATAAACTCATTGTATTGATCTAACTCCAAAAACTTATCCTCTTCTTTTTTAGACTCAACTGATGAATGAATTTTGACTAGCGCTGTAAAGTCTTTCTTAAGACTTCCTTCATGTAACGCAACTTTCACAGATTGTCTGATATTTGAATTGATACGTTTAATTGTCTCTTTGACATACCGTTTACTCAGCTTGTTAAACACTTTTTGGTACTGCGTTGAAGTGATAGAAGCCATCTTGGCAGTTTTAAAGTATTCTTTTATCACTTTGTGAGCGAATTTGTATTTTTGATATGTCTCTGGGTCGATTTCATGCTTTTTGTAAGTTTCCATCCATTGATAAAAATAATCAGCGAGTGTGATAGTTGTATCTTCGGATACCCCATCCATCAAATCTTTTTCGGCTAGGATAGCAGCGTTTTTCGCAGATGCTTTAGTAGAGAATCCGCCTTTGGTCTTTTGCTTGTATGCTCCATACATGTCTTTGTAAGAGATGTGATACTCCCATTTGTTAAAACGCTTCCTGTATGATGCCATTGCAATTCACCTCCAAATTTGATAAAATGGGTACATAAAAAGACTTTTCTTTTTATACCAATCCTTGCCTCACGCAAACCGTCCAAAGTTAACAGCGTGGGGCTTTTTTTATTGCTTTAATAAAATACAACTGTCATTGCAGGAATCGTTATTTTACCACCCAAAACAGAAGTATAACTATACAATCCATAAACCTCGCCATAAAAAGTTACATAGTCATCTTCAAGGAGTCTATGTCCAGTCCAATCAGCAGAATCTATCTGAACCATATATATATCATCATATCCATTTTGATTTGTTGCAACTCTAAGACTAGCAAATCCATTTCCGTCTTGAACCTGAATGACTTTACCTGTGATTTGTAGTTTTTCACCAGCGTGTGCGTCACCGTTCCTTGCCATTTCATCATACGTTTGTGTTGGATAAGTATTTGGGTCACGTTTTTCAGCTTCAATTCTTGCTGCTTCAGCTTCCTTAGCAGCCTTTTCATCGGCTTCTTTTTGTGCTTTTTCGGCAGCAGCAGCTTCACTACTCGCTTTTGTTTCGGCGTCCTTTTTTGCTTGCTCTTCTTTACTTGCTTCTATCTCTTTTTGAGTTTCTTCGGAAGTTTTTCTAACAAAGTTACTTTCATATGTTTCGTTATTTGAAGTTTCGTCACTAGATGGGGTTATAGCAATGCTAATAACGAATAAAACAAAACAACAAATAGCTGCTACAGTAGAAATATTTCTAGCTGTTTTATTTTTTTTAACTGAATTGTAAATAATCAAACTAATGCTAACAAGTATTCCTATAGTACCTGTTAAAAACAAGAATACATCCATAATCTTTCTCCTAAAACACAGCTTTTTATGTGGATCAGTTTTTGCACTTAAATTGAAATGGGCAAAAGCCCCGATGATTATCTGTAAATATCTTCGACTAATCCGATTGTTCGAATGTCGTCATCTTCGTTTAAAATTATTTCTTCGTATGCCTTGTTTATGCTTTGTAGGTAACAAGTGCCATCAAAGTCTTTTTTGAACTTCTTGACGAAGTTTTCACCGTTTATCTGAAAAATTCCGATGTCGTTTGGATCAACTTGACTTGTAATACTGATAAAAAGCAAGTCATTATCCTTGATAAGTGGTTCCATTGAGTTACCAGCCACTTTTGCGATTGTATCATACTTATCAGGTATTTTGTTAGCCTTCAACTGAACTTCCATGTGCAAGTTATCTTCTTGATAAGCGCCATGTCCAGCACTCACAAGACCCTCTACATAATCAATTATATAATCATCTTCGATTTTGTCAACGATAGATATAATATTATTCTGTTCATCTAGCTGTTCGCTTGCGAAGTCGTAAACTTTTTCTTGTCTAGGTTTTTCAAGTTTGTTGTAGATAGAGGTGATGTCGGAGGATTGTTTATAAGCAATATCGTTAAGGTTCCGTTCTTTGTCAACGTCATATCCCATCAACCACGCTTCGTTAACTCCTAAAGTTTCAGCTAACAAGTATAATTTTTTCTGGTCTGGACTAGATTTGCCGTTAACATATTGAGACAGAGCGCTTTTTCCCATTTTTATTCCTAAGGATTTTTGAAGTGGAATAGATTTTTCTAAAATATCAACTTGTTTGAGGCCTCGCTCTAGCATTATCGTTTGTAGTCTTTGCGAAGCATTGCTAATTGTCATTTTTTCACCTCCTTTAATGTTGATAAAACAATTATACAACATCTTGAACAAAAGTTCAAGAAAAAAATTCAAAAATTTGAACATTCTTTGTTGACAAAGTTCAATTCAAGGTGTAAACTAGAATTATAAAAGTTCAATAATTTGAACAAGAAAGGAGAAAGGTTATGAGTTTTGACTACTCTAAACTCAGCGGTAAGATGGTTGAGAAGTATGGTACGCAGTACAATTTCGCTATTGCTATAGGCTTATCTGAACGTTCGCTTTCTTTGAAATTGAACAATAAAGTCTATTGGAAGAATAGCGAAATAAAAAACGCATGTTCTCTTCTTGATATTCCACAAGAGGATATAGGAAGCTATTTTTTTGAACAAAAAGTTCAAAAATCTGAACAAATTATCTAGAAAGGAATTTATGAACAATTTAATAAAAATCACAACAAGTGATAATGACAAGCAATTTGTAAGTGCAAGAGACTTGCACAAAGGGTTGGAAGTGAAAACACGCTTTAGCCAGTGGGTAACGCAAAATTTCAAAGTTTTTAGGGAAAGCATTGATTTTACAAGTGTAGTTTCAACTACGGTTGTAAATAACGGAGCTGTTAGAGAGTTGCAAGATTATTCACTATCCGTTGAAATGGCTAAGCACATTTCTATGATGACTGGAACTGCGAAAGGCTTTGAGGTTAGAGATTATTTTATCAAAGTCGAAAAAGCGTGGAACAATCCAGACATGATAATCAAGCGTGCTATGGACTTGCAAGCACGTAAAATTATCAGCCTTGAAACCAAACTGGAGGAGCAAAAACCTAAAGTAATCTTTGCAGACGCAGTTAGTGCTAGTCGCACGTCAATATTAATTGGCGACTTTGCAAAATTACTAAAACAAAACGGACTAGACTTCGGTCAAAATCGTTTATTCGGTTGGCTACGTGGAAATGGGTATTTAATCAGTCGCAGAGGTTCAAGCTGGAACATGCCAACACAAAAGTCGATTGATTTAAAGTTGTTTGAGATTAAAGAAACAACAATTAATCATTCTGACGGACATATCAGTATCAGCAAGACACCAAAAATTACAGGCAAAGGGCAGTTATACTTTGCTGAAAAGTTGCTAAGTGATGATATAGCGTAGAAAGAAGAAAAAAATGAAAGAAGAAGTTGAAAATTACGTAAAAGAAGTATTGAAAACAACTGACAAAACAGACCATGAATCGATTAAAGCTGTTACAGAATTGTTGAAAAGTATATATTTCTGATGTGGCTGATTTCCTCTAAACACACAAAAAGCACCTTTGGACTGCAATCCATTAGGCGCTAAAGAAAATATATCACTTAGATTATAGCATAGAAAAGGAGAAATTACTATGAGTGAATTAGCACAATTGTTTGAAAGTAAAGTGGATTTAATGATAACAGCCATCCTAACTGATAAGCTCAGTTTTCTTGACACAGACCACAAATACAGTCCCCGGATGACACAAAGTCAGGTCATGGAGTGGCTAAAAATTGGGGATGCTACTTTAAAAGATTACTTTTCACGAGGGATGCCAGTTGTTTATAAACCTAACAGCGATAAAATCGACTTCATACCCCGAGATGCAGTTAAAGATTGGATGAGAAACGAATGGAGAAATATTTAACATGAAAAAAATATTCAACAAAATCACAGATAGCCTAGTAAAATTCGTCGTACTAGATGACGACTTAGAAAAAGACAAGCTTGCTTTTGAAAAAGGCGATGCTGAAAAGTGGCGAGCGATTGCACTTGAAAAACAGAAAGAAAATACTGAACTTAGCAGAAACTTCAAAACTTTATCACTAAGATATCATGATCTCAAAGTTTTTGCAGATTGCCAGTCACAAATTTTAGCAGATAGAGGTGCAAAATGACACAAGAAGAACTTAAACAAGCTTTAGAGTTGCACGTAAAATGGCTGAATGATGAAGAGGGCGGTAAAAGACTCGACTTGAGAGGTGCAAACTTGAGAGGTGCAAACTTGAGAGGTGTAGACTTGAGCAATGTAGATTTGAGCAATGTAGACTTGAGAGGTGCAAACTTGAGAGGTGCAATCTTGATAGGTGCAAACTTGAGAGGTGCAGACTTGAGATGGGCAAGCACTATCAACACAAGAGGTCTCGATGTTATTTGTGTACAGTTGAACACCTCAGACCAAAATCGCCAAATTCAGTACTACGTACAACTTAAAAAGGCTACAGCAGGTTGTTTTTATGGCACCTTAAATGAGTTAAAAACAGCAGTAGACAAAGAACATGACAAAGATTCTGTCATCTACAAGCGCTATCAGATAGCTTTTAAGACTATAGAGGATATTTTAAAGACTTATGAGCAAGATTGAACAAATATTAATAGCACAGCGTAACTACAGGGTGAATCAAGATGTAGATAGCTATCTTGAGGATATGACAGTAATTTTAGAAAGCGAGGAGTAATCATTGCAATATATCTTTCAAAAATACAAGCGAAAAATACACGAGTGTTAGTAATGATTTCATAGACGATAAAGAATTATCTTTGAAAGCGGTCGGTTTACTTCTGACAATCTTAAAAAACAAAGAGGATTGGCGAGTATATCCCACAGAGTTAGCAAAACGTCACAAAGATAGCATTGCAGCTGTTTCGTCAGGAATGAAAGAACTTGAAAAAGCTAAATATATCCGAACTTACAAAAAAATTGTCAAAAGAATGGATGGATTGCAGTGCTATAGGTTTTGTTCTGATAAAAAAATTACTGATGAAGTATTTGAAAAACTAAAAAAGCAGTTAGACAAAGAATTATCTGACTAACTTTAGAAAATCTAACTTTAGAAAATCTAACTTTAGAAAATCTAACTTTAGAAAATCGACTACTAATAATTACTAACAATAAATAATTACTAATATTAAATAAATACTAACTTAAAATAAGACGACGACAATAACAGTGGAGCTAAATAATGGATAAAAAAGAACTTTTAAAAAACTTTGAGGAAAATTGGAACAGGTTCATGTCACCTTTTGAAATTGAAGATATTTTCAAATGGATTGATGAAGATGGTTTCTCAGTTGAGATGGTCAACGAGGCACTACGTCAGACAGTTTTATACAATGTCAAGAATCTTCACTATCTAAACAGAGTGTTGAGTAACTGGAAAGCGAACAAGATTATGACTGTAGAAGCTGTCAAATATCATGAACAACAACGACAAGAACAGCAGAACCAAAAAAATCAGCAAAAATTCACACAAAATAATTACAGTCAACGATCATATCAAAAACCGCAACAACAAACCAATGTTCACGATTGGTGGGATGAAAATTATAAACACGAAGCGACCGCAGAGGAACAAGCTCAGCTTGCCGAACTGCAAAAATCAATGTTGGAGGAATAAATGTCAAAGGATAGAGGACTATTCGGCACTTTCGATTACGATACATGGCTGTCTACCAATGATGACCATCAAGATATCTTCAATGATGGAATTGATGAAGATGAAGCATACGATCGCTGGAAAGATGAACAGGTTTAATCTATGATTACTAGTTTACTAGAGGAAATCAACAAATGGCGTGAGAGATACTTTCACCTTGGAAAAGAATTAGGGAAAATTATCAATGAGCAACAAGAAATCATCCTATCTCTCAAATCCGAAGTAAGACGTCTCAAGCGTGAGAACTGGAATTTAAGACAAACTAAAAGGAGAAAGATGAATGGCAAATGAAGTTTCAAAATTTGACAGTGTAACAGCACAGCAAGCATTTAATAGCCCGGCGGCGTTGGAAAAATTCAAGTCAGTTTTAGATGGTAGTGAAGTACAATTTGTAGCTAGTTTACTTTCAATTGTTAATAACAACAATTACCTTGCGAAAGCCACAAATACAAGTATTATGAATGCTGCAATGAAGGCGGCAACTTTAAAATTACCTATTGAACCGAGCCTCGGACAAGCTTATGTAGTGCCATACAACCGCAGTGAAAAACGAGGGAACACTTGGGTAAAGATAAATGAAGCGCAATTTCAAATCGGTTACAAAGGATTGATTCAACTGGCGCAAAGAAGTGGACAGATCAAAACATTAAACTGTGATGTTGTCTATGAAGCTGAATTTTTAAGGTACGACAAAGTGACAGGAACTTTGCATCTAACAGAAGAACAGTACGATTCTGGAGAAGTAAAAGGGTATTTTGCTAGCTTTGAATTGATAAATGGGTTCCACAAGATGATTTACTGGTCTAAAGAAAAAGTGATGAATCACGCCAAAAAATATTCTAAAACTTATGACAAACAAGAGGGCTCTTTTAAAAAAGGTACCCCCTGGCTTACAGAATTTGATGCTATGGCACAGAAAACACTGCTTAAAGATTTATTGTTAAAATTTGCCCCACTTTCAATCGAAATGCAAGAAGCTATATTAGCTGATAATGCAGACTCAACAGTTAACGATGAAAAAGTCACTAGAGCTAAAGATGTGACACCACAAGAGAAAACGGATTTATCGCAACTAATCGGAGAATCTACCGAAGCGCCACAAGGAGCCGATTTGCCAGCAAACGAAATCCCGAATTATGACGAAGAAACAGAGGAGGAACCGTTCTAATGGCAGAAGATATTAATTTGTTTGACAACTTGAATGATATAAAAGTAGCCGAACCTGTGAGCTTAACTTTTGATTTTGAGTACACTCCTGCTGAAATTAAAATTCAAGGGAAAGAAGAACTTGAAAAAGCGCTAAAAGATTATGTCGAAAAGTATAGTGGTTATGTTGTCACAGCAGAAACGTTCGAGGACGATGCAAAAGTCAGAGCAAGTCTTAATAAGCTAGAAAAACAAGTCAAAGGAGCTGTGAAAAAAAAATTAGCAGAGTACAACAAGCCTCTAGATGATATTAACAATTGGCTAGATAACATACTCGAACCAATTTCTAAAATTAATTCAGATATCGATGAGGGCGTTAAAAAATTTGAAGAACTCGAACGTCAAAAGAGAGCAGACACTATCAAGGTTACTTTTGAAGAGGTTATTGAAACATCAGGGGCAGAAGTTGATATCCGCTTGTTTGAAAGCTATTTTGATGAACTTTCTAAAAAAACATGCTTCATGGTGGATAACATCCGAGTTAACAAGGCGACGAAAGGCATTATTACTGAACTTGTTGCTGACGAAGTTACTAAAAAAGAGAAAAGAGATCAAGCGCTGATTTTAATCTCTGAAGCAGCAGCTAAAGCAGATTTTGGACCTGCACCTTATATCAACCATTTTGAGCGAGGGGCAGAACTTGCTAACATTCTACAGGCGATTGCCGATGATAAAACTTTGGCAGATAAAGTCCGGGAAGAAAAAAAACGAAAGAGGGAATTGTCTAAACGCATAGAGGAAATGACTGCTATTGCAAATTCAAAAGGGTTGAAGCCTGAAAAGTATGCAAGAATGCTTGAAGCAGGTGAAAGCCCCCTAGAAGTTCACGAAAACTTGGTCAATGATGCTACTGAAATAGTCAAACGACAACAAGAACAAGCGATACAAGCTGAATTTCCTAAAAAACAAGTCGAATTAGCTCATGAAACAGAGCAACCGATAAATTATACTACCGAACAAGAAAACGTCTCACAGGTCAAACCAAGGCTAAATAAAACAGCGGTTAAATGGCAAGGTGATTTCAAAATCACTTTTCCAGATATGGAAATAGCAAAATTATTCGGTGGAAAAGGTGGTTTGTATGAACAGTATGGCATCACAGTAGAGAAATTAGGAGAGTGGGTGAAAATCAAATGACGGTATTAACAGACGAAAATTACTATCAAGACAGAGAGTGGTTATCGAATTCACGATTCAAAAGCTTTATTGAGTGTGAAGCCAAAGCTCTAGCCTTAGAAAATGGGGACTGGGAAGAGCTGAGAGATGAAACACCTTTGTTGGTTGGGAATTATGTTCACAGCTATTTCGAGAGTGAGGAAGCACATAAGAAATTTCTAGAGAAGAATGGTTCTAAAATGATTTCTAGCAAAGGAGTGACAAAAGGACAACTAAAAAAAGTTTTTTCGATTGCTGACAAAATGATAGAAACGCTTGAAACAGATAATGTTTTTAACATTCTTTATCATGGCGCTAGCGGCGAAAACATTGAAAAAGAGATGATTATCACAGGCGAAATTTTCGGAATTAAGGTAAAAGGCAAAATCGATAGTATCAATCTAACCCAAAAGACATTTATTGATCTAAAAACGATGAAATCAATCTTATCGCCTCAATGGTCGGATGATCTTAGAAAGAAAGTTCCAGGAGCGGCTGCAAACATTATTGGATTTAAGTATCATGTACAGCTAGGTCTATACCAAGAGTTATTAAGACAGATGACAGGAGAAATTTTTAAACCTTTTGTCATCGCAGTTAGTAAAGAAACGATTCCTGATAAAGAAATTATTGAGATTGGTCAAAATTATCTTACAGAAGGGCTAAATTTCTTTGAAAACAACATTGAACGTGTCTACAGTGTGATAATTGGTGAAGAATTAGCGAAAGAGTGCGGTTATTGTGACTATTGCCGTAGCAAGAAAAAACTGGATAGAATCGTTGATCTTGACGACTTAATCTTTGGAGTTTTTTAAAAGTTTAAATTCCTGTGGATGCAGCCTAGTCCTACAGGAGTAAAAAATTTTCTAGGCAAGAAAGGAAACTTAAGTGTCACTTTGAGTAAGTTCAAGTGATATAAAGAATTTTGCATCCGCCTTGCCAAACACTCACACGAAATCGGGCGGATGTGATTTTTAAAAAGAAATAATATGAATCAAATAATTATACCAAACACAAGCGCAACAGTTGTTTTAGAAGAATATGGACAAACACTTTCAGTAGGCAGTTCATTATTTTGGGATTTTAAAACAGAATTTGTAAAAGATGATGCAGAAATCACACTTGATGGAGATGGCGACTTGTTCGAGGTAACCTATAGCTTATCTTTAGAAGCAGTGCCAAGGACAAAAACTCGCCTCATGAATTCAAGCTACGCTAAAGAATTTGCAAAGGAAGTTGCTGAAATTCACAAGATTTTCTCTTTCATTGAGGAAAACAAAAAGAATTTTTTTGACTCGCTTGGATTTAAAGGGGTGCTTGAATGAAGTTTACAATCCCGATCGAACCTAAACCACAATCAAGGCCACGCGCCACAATCAGAGGACGACATGCGACTGTATATGAAGATGGTAAAATGCTAGCTTGGCGAAAAAAAGTGACTGAATATATTTTTGGATACTATGATGGAGATTATTTTGATGATGCTATCAAAGTTAACGTGACTTTTTATATGACAGCTCCAAAAAATATGTCAGAGCCACCAAAACCGAAATCGCGAGATAAAAAGAAAAAAGAATATCAAGATTTTGTTTGCGAGAAAATCTTTTGCCCGAAAAAACCAGATTTAGATAATCTTGAAAAAGCTCTATATGATAGCATTTCAAAATCGGATGTCGTTTGGATAGATGATAATTTGATTGTTGAGCATACAACCAGAAAAATCTACTCACCTAGTCCAAGAATTGAGATAGAAATTACAGAGGTAGAAAATGACTTGGGTTATCAGAACTAAAAAAATGACAAGAACAGGGATAGATTATCACGAACATAAGTTTCCAACTAAAAAAGAAGCTGAAAGATTTCGGGAAGGTCTGATTTGTGAGTCTGAAATTTACAAAGTAACGAAAATGAAAGGATTTTAAAATGAATGATGCAGATTATGGCAGTTCGTTTGAAGAATCGCTGAATGAGTTCGGAGAGGTGGCTGGCATCGTCCGTATAAGCGATAAGTACAGCCGGATGGTCAATCTTACCAAGAACGAAAACAAAGTCTTAGAGAGCAAAATAGAAACGTTGAAAGATATGGCTAACTATTGTTTAATGTTGGCTGTTTGGTTGGAGGACAAGGATAGTGAAATTTGAATTATTTAATGACCACTTTGAAAATGCGAAGCGGTACAATATACCAAAAGCACAGTTAATCATTGCTGATATACCGTACAACTTAGGTAAAAATGCTTATGCAAGTGACCCGCGGTGGTACAAGGACGGTGATAACACGAATGGAGAAAGCAAGTTGGCGGGTAAGTCATTCTTTGACACAGACAACGATTTTAAAATAAATAACTTCTTTGATTTTTGCAGTCGGTTGCTGAAAAAGGAACCTAAAGAAAAGGGCAAGGCACCAGCCATGATTGTATTTCACGCTTGGCAACAGAGGAATATGGTTATCGAGTGTGGCAAGAAACACGGCTTTAACAATGCCTATCCTCTATATTTTACTAAGAAGTCTAGCCCGCAAGTTTTAAAAGCAAACATGAAGATTGTGGGCGCTGTGGAAGAAGCCACGGTATTATATCGTGACAAGTTGCCGAAATTCAATAATGACGGTCTAATGATTTTAAATCATCTGCCATGGGAGAAAGATAGTAGCTATCCAGTCATTCATCCAACGCAGAAACCTATTACAGTTTTGAAACGACTGATTGAAATCTTTACAGATGAGGGTGATGTTGTTATTGACCCAGTGGCAGGAAGTGGTAGTACCTTGAGGGCAGCGATTGAGATGAATCGGTCAGCCTACGGTTTTGAAATTAAGAAGGACTTTTACAAGAAGGCGAAAGAGCAGATGTTGTCTAGTTACCAGCCCAGTTTATTTTGAAAAGGCGGAACAGATGACAATATATGATTTTTTGGAGGAACTATGATACACACTAGATGATACGTCAACAAAGCAAAATATGCACTGAGAATGACCGACTCATTAAAACCGTTGGATGTTGGAAATTTATTAAAAATAGAAATTAAAGGTAGGACCAGGTGGCTAGTTTTTATAAAGGAGCAAAATGACTAAAAATTACTTACACACAGTCTGTACACACTGCGGACTAAGCTATGCTGCAACACATAAGATGGACGATGGGTATATGCCAGCGATTGAGATTGTAGCGTGTACGAGCGGGGAACATGAGTGGGAGGAAGTAGATGAGTAAATACAAAGTTTCCATTATCTTTGAAGAGGACTACTGGCCTTGGGCTTATATAGTCAAAGCCGAGAATTTTCAAGAAGCCTTAAAAGAAGCTAGCAAACTAAATCGGGCTAGCGACGAGGATATAACAAGAGTTGAAATTGTAGAGGTTAAAAAATGATTAAGTTTAGAGTATGGGACAAAGAAACAAAATCAATGTGGAATATAGAGAGATGGCATGTTGAAGATGAATATTTTGATTTGATTGAACCCGACAAAAGTGTTGCAGACCACAACGCTAAAAGAGCGTGGAGAAAGCAAAGTGACGTTATCATCATGCAATACACAGGACTGTTTGATAAAAATGGTAAAGAGATTTTTGAAGGTGATATAGTCGAAATAATTTATGACTATGAGCCATTCACAGGTGTTGTAGTGTATGACTTAGGGGAGACGGATTTCAAAGCAACTAATGGTAATGAGGATTATGGCAATAATTTCCAATATTTAACTGTTGGAGAATCTATTGAAGTAATTGGAAACGTACACCAACACCCTAACTTACTAGAAAGCGCGGAAGAATGATTAACGATATTTTTGAATTAATGGGAATTTTCCCAAAAAGTTTTGTAAATAGTGAGAAATAGTTGATTTTATTGCCTAAAAAAAATCTATTCTTTCAAACCTCAGATATTGAAAATCGTAATGATCTAATTTACAAATTACTGGCATATGGAAGTTGCGATTTTAGAAATAATAAGAAATTGCTAGACAAAGCAAATTTATTCTTAAAGCAAAATTTCAGTAAAGACGATATGAAGCTTATTTACAAGTATTTAGGTAATGGACTTAACAAAGAATTAGCTTACAGTTTTATCCGTTCAGGATATGATATGAATTTGTTAGACAGAACGCAGTATCAGCTTAAAAAAGTAAGTGAAGAATCAGCGGATATGACTGCGAGAATTGCAGAATTTACTGGAAACGGGGGATAACAGATGGAAAATAAAGCAGGAATGATGACTTTACCAATTGACATTGCAAATAGAGCATTAGCAAAAGAAGAAATACTTGATGAACTTATTGAAAGCGGAATTGTTGAAGTTTATCAATTAGAAGAAATTGCAGAAGATATTCCATTTTGGAAGAATGCACTGAATTATTAAACGAGGTACAGCATGAACGAATTTAGGAAATGGGAAACAGATAATGAAATTAATTAAAATAAATGATGGATATATAAACGCTGATAAAATAATACAAATCTACGAAAGACCAATAAACCCAAACGATAGTGACAGTGCATTAGTTACAGTTATCGAACTCGAAGGGTTCGGAACAGGGAATACAGGTCCATACGGAGAATTGCCTTATTATTACCAAAATGAAGTTGTAACAAATGAACCACTGCAAAAAGTAGTCAAGTTAATACATGACTTGAATGCTCTTAACTATTTGAGGAAGCAGAGTCTTATACAACCGCTGACATAATTTTAGAATGGGTGGGGAAATAAAGGATATTATAATGGCGAAAGTTATTTACAAAAGAGAAACAGGAGTGAACATGCTCGGAGAACTAGAATACACTGTTCTCCCAACGTGCCCGGTGTGTGGCGAGTGGACATATAGCGAAGATATGTGTCCGTTTTGTCGAATGAACGGAGTGTTGACAGAGTTAGAATATGATGACGCTAAAGTACCAGAGTTCTTTGACGAAAAAGGAAACGAGGCTAAGTGCCACTGCGGAACATGCGGAGGAAACAGATGAAAGTAACTGTACATTATACACAAGAATTTATGGGAGAAACACTGAATTGTAAGTACGATAAATATTTCATTCTTAAAAATGATAGTATAACTATGCAATATATAGAAAAAATGGATTTTGAGATGGAAGTAATTAGCAATTTATGTGACGACCCACATGTCAAAAAAATTTGGTTTGAATATCACGAAGAGGTATAAAAATGAAACAACTATTAAGAATTACTAGAACTTACGGAAAAAGTGATGCAGATGGATATACAAACGAAGTGATTATATCATCGCAAAAAGAACTAGATGAAGCAATCGAAGATAACATTCGTGACGAAGAACCTTGGGAAGCATTAAAGTTTGGGGAAGAATGTTGGACTAGTGCGAATTTAATTGGTGGTGATTGGGATGAACCCACTGGTGTTGATTTTCAGTTGCTTAATATATCTACAGCTATAGCTGAATTAGAGAAACAAAAAGTCGATATAGACCGTAAAATTAAAGAATACAAGTTACTGGAGGAAGTGGAATGAATATTTTTCAAGAAAAGTTATTTGAAAAAGTAAATAAAGAAAATACTTTTCCATTGTTTATAATGAGTTGCTTTATCAATCGGAAAATATGGAGGTGGAGTAGATGAATGAAAAAATTACTGTGAACGATTTTGTAAGTCCGTTGGAGAGTCTTGAGCAGACATTGGAGATTCTTGAAGAATTTTATTTGCACGAGCGATTTGAGGATATGGACGATGCGTTTGAGTTGATTGAAAACTATAAAAGAGCAGTGAGAATATTGAAAGAGGTGAAAAATGGTACCGAAGTTTAGAACTTGGGAGAAAAATGATTCAAACCCTTATAAAAAAATGATGGAGATGGGGTTAGAATAAATAAATCTTTTTTGAAGAAGAGAAAGAAAAGGCAGAGAGAGTCAAGGGTGAGCAAGAATCCAAAATTATCGGAGGTAACTGATGAGTCTAAAAACTAAATTTAACGTCTTGCTTGTCATCACAATGTTTCTTCTTTTACTTAGCGGATTCTACATGACTAGAATCACGAGTCTACAGCAAGAGCTAGATACTTTGAAAGATAAGCAGAGGGCAGACATCACGAGGGTGATATCAGAGATGAGACAGGTTGGAGGGTAGAAATGAAAGCTTGGGTAATTGAAAATAAATATTCTATGGATGGCAGTCAAGTTCTTGTATTTTCTGATACTCAAAGTGGTGCTAAAAATCAAGCAAATTTTTATGACATTGATTGCGATTGGGTTGATTTGAGAGCTAGGCGTGCAAAAGAGTTTGATGGCATGGAAAAGGCGTCAGAAAAAGAAATAATGCGTACACAATGGGAATACGGTTGGTGGTTTGAGTATGGAGCTGATGTATTACCTAATTATGAAGATGTTGATGGCGGTTATTTAAAAGATGAAGTATTTGACAAGTGGTGGAATCGCACTTGTGGAAAAAGAGGTAGAAAATGAAAGCACGTAATAAACCAGTGATAATCGAAGCAATAATTTTTACAGGTTGGAACGCAGGAGACTGTTTTGAATTTACTGGAATCGAAACGGATAAAATAGACAATGGACTTCCTTATGATGAAATTGCTATCGAAACACTCGAAGGTGTCATGAAAGCTAGTATTGATGACTACATCATAAAAGGTGTAAACGGAGAATTTTGTCCATGCAAGCCAGATGTTCTCGAAAAAACTTATGACATTGTGGGGGACGAGTAGATGGACGAAACTACAGCTTTAGCAGTGATAATTGTAGCCTTACTTGCATATAAAGCATTTTTCGTTTGGCTAGATAAATGACTCTCAAGGGTGCAATTCCCTTGTTAGTTTTAGAGCTGAAATAAAAAAATAGAGAAGAGGAAAGCTCCTTCAAACAATTAATACAAAATCTAAAGCAGTTATCAGCTCAGCTGTGATTCTGTAAGGCACCACAAGAAAATTGACATAAACAAAAAGTCTAGCAAGTATCGTGTGTCTGTGCCTGCTAGACAAAGGAGGGGAGTTTAACTAGTAAGAAATACTTGACAGTTTAAGTACGCAAAAAAAGCCAGCGCTGCTGACTCCTTAGTAATATATCTGGTAAATATATTATATCATTTTAAGGAGAGTTATGAGCATAAAAGAGCTGACTGAAGCGGAAAAATTGTTGGAAGAACTTAGAATTATTCCAAAAGTAATTAAAGAACTCGAGCATGACATAGAAGCTACGAGAAGCACTCTTATAACGTCTCAACAGTTGTCTGATATGAAAGTTCAAGGTGGAGTTAAAAAGTCGCAAGAGGACAAGAATATAGCTGTCATAGATACATGTTCTTATCAGTGGGAAGAAATCGAGAAGTTAAAAGTAAGACGACAAGAGATTTTAAACTTAGTCATGAGGGTATCTGATATCAATGAGAGGCATGTACTTCTAACTACATACCTAAATTGCGAATCAAACGATGAAGCTATGAGTAGATTAGAGATTGGAAGTCGTAACAAATACTACATGTTTTTAAGGAGAGGGACAGAAAGTCTAAAAATGATACTAAATGATACTAAAACATACTAGAAAATACTAAATGATACTAATAAATACTATAAAATACTAAGCAAAGTGATATTATAGTATTATCAGATACTGAGAAGAGATAGATATTTTTATTTTTCAGTCATTTTAATTGACGTTCAACCTCCTTATGAAAATCGAACTCAGTATCTGTTTATAGAACGGTGCCCGAACAGGAACCAGTAGCAGAACGAGAGCTACTTAAAATAAAACGTTCATAGCAAGATGTTGTCGTTTGGTAGCGACACGAAAAGAAATACTGGTGAGCCATGAGGTTGGTGGGCAATAGATGCTATAGGAACTTCTATTGTGGTTAGGTTCGAATCCTACGGGCTCAATTTTATTTCAGGAGGGTTAAATGGTGATGGATAAAGAAGTAGTAGCAGTATCAAAAGAAGCGGATAAGTATTTTGTAGTCCTTGAAGATAAAACTAGAATCCGAGTAGATTCTAAGGAATATAAAAAAGTGAAGAAAAAGTTATCCAGAAATATCATTTTATTTTTAAAGGTTAACGAGGAGAGCGACTGTATTGAGTAAAAATGTAATTCAAATAATGAAATATGACGGATTTGGATAATTAAGTAGGTATTACGCAGGTTCGAATCCTGCTGTTCCCATTTAAAAACTAGCACTAATAAAATAATTTAAGAGGACCCATTGACCATGTTTGCTAGTATCATGCGAGGGACTTATATTTCACTCAGAGAGACCGCAGATGTGGTCTTTTTGTATTTTATGAAAGGTACCACATATGGCAACTGAAAGGTTAGATAAGAAAGGCCCACATCGTGTAGCGTTTGAAAGAAACAAGAAACGGATACTAAAGACTAAACACATATGTGGTATCTGTGGTCATGACGTAGATAAGTCACTTGCTTATCCGCATCCATTGTCGCCTGTGATTGACCACATCATACCAGTTAACGGACCAGGAGGGATTCAAGGACATCCATCTGACATTTCTAATTTACAACTAGCCCATTTTGCATGTAACAGGGCGAAAAGTAATAAAATATTTGAAAACCCAAGCGAACCGAAAGTATTAGGCAATAGAAACTTGCCTAAAACGCTAGAATGGGCTTCTTACGAGTTTAAAACGTGAAGTATTATTAAATGTACCACAACAATCTAAAAGCTCTTATAACGCAAATATGTGGCATATAGACCCATAGGAGGTGAGCGAAAGACCTTCCCGCTGTACTGTACATTTTTATTCGTGTTAGGATTTAGATTGGAGAGAAAATGAAAAAAATATGCGCAACGTGTGGAAATCCATTTGAGACATCAAAAGGTCTATCACGAAGCTTTTGCGGATAACAAGTCAAAAATACTTTTTATATTTTCAATACCTGACAATAAATTAATCTCTTCTGGTTATTCTGAGTTTTTTTCTGGAGAGGGAGAAGATTTGTCGTTTAAAATAAATGGATTATATTGGGATGAGTCAAGTAAAGAAATTTCCACTGAAAAAGAATTGTTGAATTATTTAGAGAATAAAAATATCAAAGCTGAAATATATCTCAACTTTGATAAAAAAATAAAGATTATTTACTTTTTGGTTCCTGAGGCTTCGGTCTGAATTTTGGAACGGTTGTTTTAAAAGTCTCTCTATTTTCAGGTTCCCTTGTTTCAGAATTTGGAATCCTTGGTTTATCAAACATTAACAATCTCCTTTCTATCAATTATTTGAATTAAATGTCGGTAAACAATTATTCAAATATATTATAGCACGGAGCTAGAGAATGCTTACATTGTTTTGTAAGTAGAGTGACACAGTGTTAAAGTTGTGTTACTCATTGACTTACTTTGTTTAGAGCTTCAGTAACTCTACGGGGTCTGATAGCGCAAGGTGAGTCTAATTTATAGGCGCTTGGTGTAGTGGTAGCACAGCAGTCTCCAAAACTGTTAGTGTAGGTTCGATTCCTACAGGGTCTGTTAATCACAGTCATACATTGTATGGCTTTTTATTTTGGAGGGAAAATATGGCAGATAGAAATACAGTAGGACAACTCAAAAAGTATGTAGCAGAGTTAGAGGATTTGTTCGAATATTTTAGTTTTGATAAAATATATTGTGGTGGGAAACTTGACACAGTAGTTGCTAGAGAATCCAAGGTTAGCAATGATATTGTGATCTATGACTATGATGCTATCTATAAGAAGATTGATGATGTTATTGATAAGATAGAAAGGATATAGGATAAATTGGATGTACCAACCGTTAAGACTAGAACAGATCGTTCAAAATTCTATGGTTCGACAGCATGGCGTGAGTTGCGACAACAATGTTTAGAACGTGATCATTATGAATGTAAGTGGTGTAAAGCAGAAGGTAAGTTGACTACTCAATATGATTCAATATTGGAGATTGATCACATTAAAGAGTTAGAGTTCTATCCTGAGTTTGCATTAGACATTGAGAACCTTAGAACCTTATGTAAGGATTGTCACAACAAGCGGCATGAACGTATGAGATATAAAGGCAGTGCAAAGAAAAGGAAGTGGGATGATGAGTGGTGGTAGAAAAATGGCTCGTTAAAGTTCATGTATAAAGTTTATATGATATAATTAAGTTGAGGATAGGTTAGGAGTAGCTACCTAATCGAAATGGCAGTCCGATGCCTTTCCTCTTTTATTAAATCGGAACAATCGGAGGAGAAAATATGAATAAGAAATGTGAATGGTGTGGCAAGGAATTGCTAAACACCAAAAGTCCAAAGCGCAGATTTTGCAACGATTCTTGTAGAGCTAAAGCCAGAGTGAATAGAGCTTCAAAAACTGGAACGAATATTGTAACTTGCCCAACTTGTGGCGAAGAATTTAAAACCTATCGAGACAACAAGACCTTTTGTTCGTCAGTATGTAGACGTAATAGAAAAAGCAAGGAACGTAATTTGCCAAGGATTGTCAAGTTAGTATTAGAAAAACAATGCGATGAATGTGGAGCTGGCTTTCAAACAACTTCCAAAGCGCAACGGTTTTGTTCATACAAATGCAAGACTAAGAACAGAGCAAAAATAAACGAGCTACAAAGGCGGAAGTATTTTATAAATGGCGACCACTCAATCACGCTTGCCAAGCTAACAGAAAAAGAAAATAATGTATGCTACTTGTGTGGCGAGCAATGTGATTCGACTGATTGCGTGGTCGACGATAAAGGAACAGTGATATGTGGCAACGACTATCCAAGCGTTGACCACGTGATACCTTTAAGTAAAGGCGGAAAGCACGAGTGGAACAACGTAAGGCTAGCTCACAGAGGATGTAACATACGGAAATCAAACAAATTAGAAAAGAATCTCGGTTGAGGTTCTTTTTTTATTACCCCCCCACCAAAAGATTTTGTCCCAAAATAAGAATCCTTCTAACCGGTGGATGGGCTAGACTCACCAAATGTAATCTTGATTTTTACCCCCTCCCCCCCTCCCCATGAATAAATATA
>CAZPYI010000025.1:0-20149 GCA_964590305.1 uncultured Streptococcus sp. | reverse complement strand
AATTAGTCATTTTTTCCTCTATTATATAATTTTATTTCAACCTTATCAGTATATCACAAAAAACTTCAAAATGTTGAAATAAGCTGACTGTAAATGTTTTCAAGAAGAATTATATCATTGAAACGAAAAATTTATCATTATTTCAGGAAAACAATTGAAATTCATGCGAAACTGACAAAATCCCTCACGCAAAGTAAGGGAAATTTATTTCTATGATGTAAAAAATAATTCTTTGTCTTATATGATTTGATAGTCTCACTAAACTCGATACGTTCTAATACAATATTCCAAGAAAGTCCAGTCTCAAAATTTACTTTCTTAACTCTTTTGTTCTTTCACTTTTCCGGTCCAGTAATCAAAACCATCACGTAAAACATAGACATCTGTGTATTTTGCTTTTTTTAAGATTTTTACAACACGAGCCGGCGCAGAACTTCTACTATTATCATATATTAAAACGGGTTTATCTTTACGAAGTGCCGACAAACTCATCTCAAACTGATTGGCAGGAAAATTACGTGCTCCTAAGATATGCTTTGATTGAAAAGAGTTTGACTCCCTGACGTCAATCAGTTGTCCGCCTCTAATAAGACTTTCGAACTCTGCATTATCTATAAATTTAGCAGATCTACGAACTCCAAAATAACTCCAAACAAACCAGATAATAATGCCAATTAAAATGACAACACTAATCCAAATACTCATCACTTCTCCTTATTTCACAAACTGGCTGGCAAGGCTCGCTGCCCCAATTATCCCAGCATCATTTCCTAATTCAGCTATCTTAATTTTAGTTGATTTTTTCACTTGTGGAAACGTGAACTTGAGGAAATATTTTTCAATCCGACTACGCAAAAACTCTCCTGCAGCTGAAACACCGCCACCAATTACAATAGAATCTGGGTTCAAGATATTACTAATATTTGCTGTTGCAAGACCAAGGTAAAATCCAACCTTTTCTACAACTGAATCGGCAAAGCTATCTCCTTCTGCAGCCGCTACAAAAATATCTTTACTGCTCACAGCTTCACCGTTGTCTATCGCTGCTTTAATTGCAGAGTTTCCTTCATATTCTTCAGCCATTTGACGTGCCACACGTACAACACCAGTTGCCGAAGCCACTGTCTCCAAACACCCTTCACTACCACATGTGCAAGCAAATCCATGCTCTGGTTCAACAATCATGTGTCCAATTTCACCACCCGCACCAGCAACACCATGGATAAGATTACCATCAGCGATAATACCACCACCAACACCTGTTCCTAGAGTAACAAAGACAACATCTGGATTATTTTCACCAGCTCCTACCCAACGTTCACCAAGAGCTGCTACATTTGCATCATTATCAATTGCAAAGGGAATACCTATTTCTTTTTCAATCACCGAACCAACTTCTTGAGTCCCCGCCCAGTTGAGATTGAAAGCTCCAGTAACTGTTTTTTCAACACGATCAACGGCTCCAGGAGAGCCCATACCAATACCAAAAAAATCATCTTTAGTCAGACCATACAAATTCAAACGATGCTTAATTGATGCCACAATATCAGGGACAATATGTTTCCCATCTTCTAAAATATTTGTCTCAACTGCCCACTTTTCTTGTACTTGACCTTCAAGGGTCAAAATAGCAAACTTAACAGTGGTTCCGCCAAGGTCAATGCCTAACAATTTTTTATTCATCATTTTTCTCCATCTCAATTCTGTGCTCACGGCGTAAAATCAATTCTGCATTTAAATAATCTGTTTTTTCAATCAATCCATTGTCAAATAATCGTTTCAATTCAATCTTCATCACTTCAATGTCATAAAGCCTTTTCCCAATATAAACATAAATCCCAAATTTTTTGAGTAACTGCTGCACATCAAATAGTGTTTTCATACTATGAATTTTATCAAAAAAAAAGAGTATTTTCAAGAAAATTTTGCAATCGTTTTCTGTAAAGTAAAAACAAAAAAGTAGACAATCACTGTCTACTTAATGACTACTATCTAGCGAATTCCTGGTTTTTGGCCACGTTCCGCTTGAAGCATCCAAATCGTTTTTTCAGAATCCGTTTGAGCTGCTGTAAATAAATCGTTTGTGGGAGCGTCATTTTCTTCATCCGTTACATCAAGTCCAACTTGATAAAGATTTGACAAGTAAGTATAAACTTCTACCAAACGATCTAGATGTTGATCCATGGTCTTATCGAATGAACCTGTAACTTCTTCAAGCTTAGACTGTTGATCGAACTCTTTAAGAGTTGAATAAGGTGCTCCACCAATGGTAATGAGACGTTCACTCATCTCATCTAGATGTCCATTTAAACCATCCATCAACTCATCCATTTTAGGATGAAGATAATAAAAACCAGCACCTCTCATATACCAATGCACTTGGTGAACAATTGAAGCAGCTTTTGATAAATCGGCTACTGCTTGGTTGAGTACAGCTTTTGTCTTTTCATTTTTAGAAGCTGTCTTTGGAGAGATGTTGTGCACTACTGAGGCATAGATGTTCTCTACTAATGTTTGGGTCATAATTTTTCTCCTTTATTTAAAAAACTAAATTGCTAAAGTTCAATAAGAGCTTTTATTTAGAATCATTCTTATCTTATAGTTCTATTGTAGAATGATTCTAAATAAATTGCAAATATTTTGTTCAGAAATTACGAATAACTAGATATGAAACTTATATTATTTTTTTTATTAGGAGCAAGCATTGCTTCATTTTTAGGATTAGTTGTTGATAGATTTCCTGAAGAATCTATTGTTTCACCTCGTAGTTATTGTGACTCCTGTAAGAAATCATTACATTTGAGAGATTTAGTTCCGATTTTCTCACAAATCATCAATAAATTCCATTGTCGATTTTGCCACATCAGAATTCCTTCTTTTTATTGTTTATTTGAGATAATTTGCGGAATATTTTTTGTCTTCTGGATACTTGGTTTTCTATCCGGAAATCAGCTTTTTATCTTACTTTTCAGCTCTACCTTGGCTATTTATGATTTTAAATATCAAAATTATCCCATCGTCATTTGGCTCTGCTTTACCGTTATACTACTTATATTTACAGGCTGAAACACCTTAGTATTTTGTCTAATTTGCCTAGGGATAATCGCTGAGTTAAAAGATACAAAAATAGGGAGTGGTGACTTTTTTTATCTAGCAACTCTGGCACTGACTTTAGATTGGGTGAGCATACTATGCATCATCCAAATGGCTAGTCTTTGCGGAATCACCTTTTGTTTGGCATATAAAACACGACGAATCCCTTTTATTCCTTTCTTGTTTTTAGGCTATGCTTTTTGCCTTATTCTTGCCTTTTAACTATACTTAATTTTTTTATTAAATGCAGTTAAAAATAGATAACCATTTTTCTTTTTTTCTGCTATAATGTTTGTAGAAAGATTTTTAGAAAAGAGATTCATATGGTTGATCATCATAATCAACACAAAGTCAAACAATCGTTAAGCGAGGTTAATCAAAGTGTTGACGTACCTAAAAACGCGTCCTTCTTAACGACATTAAGAGCCTTTATTGGACCTGGAGCCTTAGTCGCTGTTGGTTACATGGATCCAGGGAATTGGATTACAAGTGTTGTTGGAGGTGCTAGCTATAAGTACTTACTCCTTTCAGTTATTCTACTTTCTTCATTGATTGCTATGCAACTGCAACAGATGGCAGGAAAATTAGGAATTGTATCTCGTCATGATTTAGCTCAGGCCACTGCCGTTCACTTGCCCAAAAGATTAAGATATCTCCTTTTCATTATTATTGAATTAGCATTGATGGCAACTGATTTGGCTGAGGTTATCGGCTCAGGGATAGCACTCCATCTACTTTTTGGTTGGCCACTTCTTTTTTCAATCCTTATCACCATATTAGATGTCTTTTTGCTACTCTCGCTTATGAAGTTGGGATTTCGTAAAATTGAAGCTATCGTTTCGACATTAATCATAACGATTCTTATCATATTCATTTACCTTGTTGCTATTTCAAATCCTAGTATCTCAGGAATTATTCAAGGTTATATTCCAAATATGTCAGTCTTTGATATCACTCAGACTGCTACTAATAGTAAATTAACTCTTGCTCTTGGTATCATCGGAGCGACAGTCATGCCACACAATCTGTATCTTCATTCTTCTATCTCGCAAACACGAAAAGTTGATTACAATAATCAAAACTCCATCAAACAAGCGGTTCGTTTTATGACAATTGATTCCAATTTACAACTTAGCCTTGCTTTTATTGTCAATTCACTACTACTGATTTTAGGAGCAGCACTATTTTACGGACATGCAAGTGAAATTGGAGCTTTTTCACAAATGTATAATGCGCTAAACAATCCTTCTATTGCTGGCACTGTAGCAAGTTCTCTCTTATCAACATTATTTGCTATTGCACTTTTAGCCAGCGGTCAAAACTCAACAATAACTGGGACATTAACTGGCCAAATTATTGTTGAAGGGTTTTTACATCTTAGATTACCACAATGGTTTATTCGTCTAGCAACACGATTGTTAGCTCTAGCTCCGGTAATTATAGTAGCTGTATTGTATGGAAGCCAAGAAACTGTTTTAGACCAACTTATTGTCTATTCACAGGTCTTTCTCTCAATCGCCTTACCATTTTCTATTTTTCCTTTAGTTTACTTCACATCTAATCCAAAAATCATGGGAAAATTTGTCAATGCCCGTTGGAACACTATTTTAGGCTACTCAGTCGCTGTTATTCTAACTATCCTCAATTTAAAACTCATTTTTGACTTATTTTAAAGAAGTCAAAAAATCTCTCTAAACTTTTAAAAAGCATCCCAAAACAGATTTATTATCTTGATTTTGGGATGCTTTTTTATAACATAGTTATAGATACAAGGGAACTATTTATTCTCTCAGAAAAAAAGGACTTGATAAAAATTTTCACGTGTGTTCTTTCATGATGAAATTAATATCAACTTTTTTGAAATGGTAGTAAAAAATAACATAGTGGTATTGCTGTGCTGCCAATCGGAGTAATTATATCATCCTCTTCATAATTCTTTTTAAACAAAGGAAAACAGCTACTTGGATTATTCTTTCAAAACTGCTGTTAAGCAAAAATAGCCATTTTGGCACATCAATCTGTACTTGATATGACTTTTATCTACATCTTCCTTTGATTTGACAGTGGGAAAAATACCCGAGCTAAAATATCAACAGCAATTCCAACTCCTACAAAAACCAAAAACATCAGTGTACCGAAATTGTGTTGAAATCTATTACCATATATTAAGACCATTGGTGACATGACAAACAGTATTAAAGACAATAATTTCAAAATTTTATTCTTTTTATAAAGACTAGTATCTATGATAGATACAGTGGGATAGTTAATGCGGATAATTTGATCAAAAACAAGACCAATGCAAGCAGACACAAACATACTCAACAGACCATAACCATGCACGTACCAGTCTACGATAACCAGTGATGGAATTGCAACTACAAAACATATTAACGAGCAGACTCTTAATTGTGATTTCATATTAATTTTCTCCAAAATCTTAAACTATTTCTCATTCCATATGTTACTTAATCTTAGCCATATAAAGTATGATAGTAATTAAGCAAAATACTATGGTTGAGATTGATAATATTGCATGAAATTTAGCATCTTTTTCACCAGAAGAAAACAGCATCCAAAGCCCACAAAGCAATGTACAGGCAATTAATATTATTGAAATCCAACCTAATATTATCATCGCAATCTCCTCTTTATATTTGAATCAGTGTTTTCATTAACGTATCAAATAACTCTTTTCTATCTTTAGATTTCATCATATCAAGTCCTGAATACTTTTTAAAATCATCCGAACGATAAAAAGCAATTTGCGAAAAGGTAGTCAGTTGATAAGCAATAATCCTACACTCTGTTTCAGAACACTTGTCCCCGTAACATTCCTTTACCATTGGTAAAATATGATAAGGCTCCTCAATCTCTTTTTCTAAGAGGACATAAGGTATAGTGGATTTGGTATATTGTGAAAATTCCACTGTAATATCAGACATTTTTAGCAAAAATTCAAGTAACTTCTGTTTTGCAGGAATGTCTTTTTCTTTAATTGCTTCCAATTCAGCAGCTTGATTAGCAATCACCTTATCAACAGCAACACTGATTAATGCATCTTTTGATGGAAAATAATAATTAATCATTGCGAGATTAACTTCAGCTTTGGCAGCTATCTGACGAGCAGTTATTTTATCCGCACTACAGTTTTCTGCTAGTAATTCTATTGTTGCATTTAGAAGCTGTTCTTTTGCATTATCATTTGGCATTTAAAACTCCTTTTTGTTAAGCATGTATTAAACAAGTTTAGTTTATCATAGAATGTCAAAAGTGTCAACAAATAATTTTAAGTTATCATTTGTTATTACAAAATATGCTCTATTATTTTAGTGAGTTGAAAGTCTGGAAGGCATGTCATTACAGTTCATGAATACATAATTGGAAGAACTTGGGAATACATATGGCACTTCAAATAAAAGTAGCTACTAAGTGTTGACCTGTGCGTTAAACGTGGAAATTGTTTTTTTATTTACAACACTGTCTTCCCCTGAGACAATGTTAACATGTCGATAACGCATCTTATATTTAGTAAAGTGGAAAATCAAAAAAAGATATCGAGAATATAAATCGTTATCTTTTTTAGTTATAGATGAATTTTTAGAACTGCTGAATGACTAACTAATTTTCAATGGTTTCATTTTTTATTTCTGATAATGTGATCCCAACGTAACAAAATCTGCTATTTCTTTCGCTTGTCCTTCATGGAGGCTTCTAACAATCTTAGTTCCAACGATAACACCGTCAGAAACTCTGTTAAAGCGTTCAATATCTTCTTGAGTAGAAACGCCAAATCCTGTTAATACTGGAACTGGAGCAATTTCTCTTAGGCGTGAGAGATGTGAATCAAGGTCATCTCTGTAGTCTGCCGACTTCCCTGTCACACCGTTAACGGCTACAGCATAGATGAAACCTTGTGCGTTATCAACTAACATTTTCTGACGTTCAAGCCCTGTTGTTAAACTAACAAGTGGGACAAGTGCAATATCTGACCCTTCTAAGAAAGGCTTCACCATATCCTCATGTTCATGTGGTAAATCTGGGATGATGAGTCCTTTCACAGAAGTTGTCTCCAAATCCTTAATGAATTTTTCAATGCCATATTGATAAACAGGATTGATATAAGTCATGATAACCAGAGGAACTTTGCTCGTCTTTTCTTGCAATTTTTGGACGATTGCCTTTAAATTAACACCTTTTGCCAAACTCCGTTGCCCTGCCAGCTCAATGACAGGACCATCTGCAACTGGATCAGACCATGGTATGCCAAGTTCTATGGCAGAAGCTCCGCTATTTTCCAAAAAGGTGATAGTTTCAAAGAGACCATCTAGCCCTTTGTCATGATCACCAGCCATAATATAAGGTACAAAAATACCTTTGTGACTCGCTTTTATGCTTTCTAAGTGTGTGGTAAGTGTCTTTGCCATACTTTATTCTCCCTTGTCAGCCGCTGCTGCTTCTAAACGTTCTTTGACTTGAACAACATCTTTGTCCCCGCGTCCAGATAAACAAATAATCATGGATTTATCAGAACCCAGTTCCTTGGCTACTTTCTGAGCAAGGGCAATAGCATGACTAGATTCAAGTGCTGGAATAATGCCTTCTAAGCGAGACAACAATTGAAAGGCCTCAAGCGCTTGATCATCAGTAATAGAGTCATAAGTAGCGCGTCCTATCTCGTTGAAGTAACAATGTTCAGGACCTACTCCTGGGTAATCCAGACCAGCAGATATGGAGAAAGCTTCCATAATTTGTCCATGTTCATCTTGAAGAACATCCATTAAAGCGCCATGTAAAATACCTGGACGACCTTTTGCAAATGTTGCAGCATGTTTGTCTGTGTCTAGTCCTAGCCCTGATGCTTCAGCACCATACATAGCAACAGATTCATCTGCTACAAATGGATAAAAAAGTCCAATTGCATTTGAACCGCCACCGATACAAGCAAGTATAGCATCTGGCAGTTGTCCTCCGCTAATATCTGCGTACTGACGTTTTGCTTCTTTACCAATAACTGACTGGAAATCTCGGACAATTTCTGGAAATGGTGCTGGTCCAAGAGCAGAACCCATAATATAATGCGTGTCATCAATATTGGCAACCCAAGCACGCAAAGCAGCATTAACAGCATCTTTTAGAACGCGTGAACCATCTGTGACAGAAAAAACTTTTGCACCAAGAAGCTCCATTCGGAAAACATTGAGAGATTGGCGTTTTACATCTTCCTCTCCCATATAAACAATACACTCCATATCAAACAGTGCGGCTGCTGTGGCTGTAGCAACACCATGTTGACCTGCTCCAGTCTCTGCGATGATTTTCTTTTTGCCCATTCTTTTGGCAAGGAGTACTTGACCAAGTGCATTATTGATTTTGTGTGCACCAGTATGGTTGAGATCTTCACGTTTAAGGTAGATTTTTGCCCCACCTATGTGCTTTGTTAATCGTTCTGCGTAATAAAGTGGCGTCTCACGTCCAACATAGTCTTTTAAAAGCGCATCAAGCTCTTCTTGAAACTTTGGATCTGCTTTTGCGTCACGATAAGCTTGGTCTAATTCAATTACTGCTGTCATTAGTGTTTCTGGAACAAATTGTCCACCAAAATTACCATAAAATCCGCGGTTGTCTGGTTGGTTATAGGTCATGCTTTCACTCTTTCTATAAATGCTTTAATTTTCTGTATGTCTTTTCGCCCTCCAGTCTCGACTCCCGAAGAGACATCAACTGCATAAGGTTGAAAAATAGAGATGGCTTGGGCTACATTTTCTGTCGTTAGACCGCCAGCGATAAAGAACGGTTTTTCAATACTTACTGTGTCTAGAAGCTTCCAATCAAATGATTTTCCTGAGCCTGCCATCGGAGCATCAAATAAGAAATAATCAGCGCTATCTTCAAGTATTACTGATGCTGACGCTACTTGAACAGCTCGAATGATTGGAACAGAGAGTTTCTCAGATAAGCTATTATCAAAGTCTCCATGAATCTGTACCATATCTAATGGTACGGCTTCAATCGCCTGCTCCAAATCTTCCATGCTAGGATTGACAAAAACACCTACTTTTTTTACTTGTACTGGAATGTTTTTGACCAGGTCATGAGCTTGAGTCAACGTTACCTGCCGTTTACTCTTAGCGAAGACAAAACCAATATAATCTGCACCAGAATCTACTGCGGCAGTCACTGCTTCCGGGCTTGACAAGCCACATATTTTAACTTTTGTCAATTCTCAATTCCTCTACTTTTTCTGCAACATTATCAGCTGTCATCAAAGCCGTTCCAACTAAAATAGCATTGAAAAATGGTGACAATAATTTGGCATCTCCACCTGTAAAAATACCAGATTCAGAAATATAAACGCAGTCAGATTGAAATTGTGTTGATAAAGACAGACTGGTATTAATATCCACTTCAAAAGTGACTAGGTTTCGATTGTTGACACCAATTATTTGTGCTCCAATCCTGTGAGCGATGTCAAGCTCTGATTGATTATGAGTTTCTACCAAAACTTCCAAACCAAGACCAGTCGCAAAATCAAAAAGTTCTTTTAATCGTTGAGGCGATAACGCTGCGACTATCAGTAAAATAACTGTTGCGCCTGCATTGCGACTACGAACAATTTGTTTTTCATCAATGATAAAATCCTTAGCCAATGTTGGAATAGTAACCTGATTTGAAATTTGTCGTAAAAAGTCAATATCCCCTTTGAAAAAGATTTGATCGGTCAATACCGAGATCATCGCAGCGTCATTTTTTTCATACACCTTTGCTTGCTCTATGATGTCCACGTCTAAGTTGATATCTCCTAGACTTGGGCTAGCCTTTTTTACTTCGGCTACGAGTTGAAGTTTGTCCGAATGTGACTTAAGAAAATCATATAATTTGTATGTTGAACGAAGTGGTTGCAAAGCCTCCATTTCAAGTCTATCCACTTCTTTTTCTTTCTGTTCAAGGATATTGGGTAAAAATTCTTTTGTCAAACTTGCACCTCCTGTAATTGATGAAGTTTTTCTAAAGCAGAACCATCTGCAATAAGCTGACGTGCTAGACTAATTCCTTCTTTGATACTATTCGTTTTTCCATTTGCATAAAAACCAAGACTAGCGTTAAGAACAGTCGTTTCAAGATAAGGACTTGGCTCATTTTGTAAGACACTCAGTAAAATTTTTGCATTTTCTTTGGCATCTCCACCTGTGATAGCTGCCAACTCTACTTTTGGCATGCCCAGCTCTTCATAAGTGAAGGTATGGTGAGTAATTCGCCCATTTTCTAATAGTGTGTAAGTATTGGTTCCGTAGAGCGCTGCTTCATCCATATTATCAGGTCCCGTAATGACAATTGCTCGTTTACGACCAAGTTTTTTCATTACTTCTATCGCAACTTCTTGAAGATCTGCACGATAAAGTCCCATAAGTTGACTTTCAAGATCAACTGGATTTGCTAATGGCCCTACCAAGTTCATAATGGTTGGAATTCCAAGTGCTTGACGAGAAGGACCGATGAAGCGCATGGCAGGATGCATGCTCTGCGCAAATATGAAGGCAAGTCCCACTTTATCCAAGGCTTCAGATAAAACCTCTGGTTTACTAGCTATATTAATACCTAAAGCTTCAAGGACGTCAGCTGAACCTGATTTTGAGGATACCGAACGATTGCCAGCTTTAGCAACACGAATGCCACCTGCCGCCAAAATAAAGGATACCGTTGTTGAGATATTGAAACTATAAGACTGGTCACCACCTGTTCCACAGTTACACATAGTGTCTGTGAAAGTCACTGGTAAAGAAACTGCGTGTGATTTCAACGCTTTGACAATTCCTGTAATTTCTGGAGCTGTTTCTCCTTTCGTTTTTATACCCATGAGAAAAGCTGCAATTTGTGCTTCCGAAACGTTCCCCTCTAAAATTTCTTCAAAAACGGCTTGTACTTGCTCTTCTGATAAATCATGTTTCTCTGCAAGTTGTTCAAAAATTTCTTTCATTAATTTTTCCTCCAGTAGATGACTACTCTTTAGTTAGTCGCACAAAATTTTCAATCATCCTCATACCATCCGGTGTTCCAATGCTTTCTGGGTGATACTGTAAACCAAAAATATCTAATGTTTGATGCTGGATTGCCATAATTTCTTGATCATCTGTCGTGACTGCTGTAATGTCAAAATCATTTGGCAATTCTTCCACTACAATCGAATGGTAACGCATAATTGGTATGTCACTACTAATACCTTCAAAAATAGGTGAAGATTTTTGAAAGGTCATATGACTCTGTTTGCCATGCATAACATTTTTTGCCAACCCAAGTTTTCCACCAAAACTTTCAGCAATCGCTTGATGCCCTAGGCAAATGCCCAAAATAGGTTTCTTTCCTGCAAACTCTTGGATTAATTCTTCAATTTTTCCAGCATCTGCTGGCCAACCAGGACCTGGTGAAAGAACTAATCCATCAGCCTTCTCGGCTTCTTTTTGTAATAATTCATCATCATTACGGAGCACCTTGACTTGCGTGAAAGCGCCAAGATATTGAGCCAGATTGTATGTGAAGGAATCATAATTATCAATCAGTAATATCATTGCACATCTCCTATTCTTGTCATCGCTTTGGCTTTATTTATCGTCTCATAAAATTCATTTTCAGCTACACTATCATAAACAATTCCCGCACCAGCTTGAACATAAGCTTTTTGATTTTTTATTATCATTGTCCGAATGGTAATTGCAAAATCCATATCACCTGAGGCCGATAGATAGCCAATTGCGCCTGCATATATGCCACGTTTTTCTGTTTCTAGCTCATAGATACGTTTCATTGCACGAATCTTTGGTGCCCCAGACACCGTACCCGCAGGTAATGTTGATTTAAGAGCATCCATGGCTGAGTAATTTGAAAGTAATTCTCCTTTAACAATGCTCGTTAAATGCATAACATATCTGAAATACTCGACATCCATGTACTTGGTCACACGTACAGAACCAACTTCTGAAATCTTACCAATGTCATTGCGCCCTAAGTCAACTAGCATCCGGTGCTCTGCTATTTCTTTATCATCAGTTGACAATTCTGTAGCAAATTGCTGATCTTCTTCCTCACTCAACCCTCGTGGGCGAGTTCCAGCGATAGGATTAGTTATGACAATATTGTCTTTAACAGATACTAAACTCTCCGGACTAGCACCTATAATCTGATAATCTCCAAAATCGTAAAAGTAAAGATAGTTTGAGGGATTTGTCACGCGCAAATTTCGGTAATAATCTAGAGGATCACCATAAAAATCACTTGAGAATCGCTGACTAAGCACACATTGGAACATATCTCCTTGACGAATGAGCTCTTTGGTTTTATTAACCATCGTTTCAAATTTTTCTTTTTCAATATGATGCTTGAATTGTAGCGATTTGAGTTCTTGAGGAGAAAATTCATTTGGAGCTTGCGTTCTCAAGTCCATAATAACTTTTCCAAGCGCTTGCCGCATCTTATCATGACTTCGTTTAGAATACATATTGTCTTCAGTGACATAAACTTTTTCCTTTTTATGGTCAAAAATCAGATACGACTCATAAACAAAGAAATGCATATCTGGTGTGCCAATAGTATCGTCAGGAATATCACCAATATTTTCATAAAGACTAATCATGTCATAGCCAAAAAATCCAATAGCACCCCCCGCAAATGGTAATGCTGATGAAGTCGTTGTCACAGTTAACTGACTGAGATAGTCCAGTGGATCCTCTTCAATAAGTCTTCCATTTTCTGTTAATTCACCATTTTCATATTTAACTTCGTAAACAGGATTATAAGCAACAATGGAAAAGCGGGCGTTTTCCTTGTCGCGGGGTATGGATTCTAGAATAACTTTATGCTCGCCATCAATGCGCATATAAGCTAAAATCGGTGTGAGTATATCAGCATTTAGGACTTTTTGCATAAAAACCTCTTTTCGTTTTCTATTATTTTATTAATCACTTTTCTATAGGTACTAAAAAACCTCGCACAGAAAAAATCTGTACGAGGGCGTCTATCCAAAATAGCGCGGTACCACCTCAATTAACGGAAAAAACATGTAACTATCCGTCATCTCAACCTCCTCAAACAAGGAGTTGCACGGTATGGGGTGCTACCCTGAAGACTATTTTTTATCTTCATTAATTACTGAAAAAATATATAAGTAAGCATTTTTGACTATCTGGTACTTTATGCCATTTCTTAAAAAAAGAAAAGCCTCGTACAGAAAAAATCTGTACGAGGGCGTCTATTTCAAAATAGCGCGGTACCACCTCAATTAACGAAAACTAAAAATACTATTCGTTATCTTTGTCTCCTCAACCAAGGAGTCGCACTGTAAGGTGTGCCTACCTGAAAAATATATTTTATCTTCAACTGTTAAACATCAGCCCAACTTCACAACAACTTGCTACTCGTTCACAGTATCCACGAGCTCCCTGAAAACAAATCTTTGTTACTTTTCTGAATAGATATATTATACTTAGGTATCTTTTGAATGTCAAGTATTTTTGTGAATTTTCTAATAAATCCACTTTATATGGATATTCGGAAAAAGTTATTTTAATGAATTTGAACAATTATTTTTTTCTTTTCTGGAATTAAAAGTGATTCTAAATGATTAAAAAGCATAATCAACCAAGTGAATGCCAAAATAAAAGCACTCATCTCAAAAGCTGTTAAGGAGAGATAATGAACAGCTTGGAAAGCTATTTCAAGACCAACTAAAATCGCACCTATGGTATATGAACTGATTAAAAAATCTCTTGTCACTGTTGGCAATAGCCACCGAATGCTTATTATGAGAAGTATTATAATATAAACTAGATACCCTGCAAGTCTGGTATGAACAAGATGTGATGACGCATCGTTTGGAAAATAACCAACAGCTCCCAAATCTAATCCTAATAGTGTTAAGAGTATTCTTAAAATCGAAAATTTCCAATTTTTCGCATACTTCTCACCCAATGCCACAAAAAGATAGTCTACCAAAGCAACTAAAATCAGAGCTGATAATATCAAAGTGACATTGAATTGCCAACTGTTTGCAGCATTTTGTGTCCCTAAAAAACTAAGATTAAACTGCCACCACTCCCTAGAACTATTTGTTGCCATAGACAGCAAGACGCCACTTATCATGATAACTATAAGAAGTGTTGTCAACCAAGTCGCTCTGATGCGTTCTGCAACTTGACCCCATGTGATGCTGACAGCATAGAGTGACACGCCAAGGATGATTGTTGACGTTAACCTATCGAAAGAAGCACCAGTGAATATCTGATTTAGAACCCAAGTAACGCCTAAAAGAATTAGAATAAGAATCGCTGTAAAGGAAGCAACAATGACTGGAAGAATTCGCCAAAAAACACGTGTCTTAATGCCCCCTAAAAAGAGATTTCTGTTTAGAATAAAAGTCGTCGTAAAAAAAATCAGACCCAGTAAACTACCAAACCCAATTAAAAATGTTGTGATAGAATAACTTCCAACTAAGAGAATTTGATTATAGTCATTTACCACACTAGCCCCAAAAAAAGCAAGTGAAAATAAAACTGATGAAACAATTGCTATCCAACCAGGCAAAGACCTACAATCCAGTTTCTCTTCTTTTCTGAGGACTAATTTGTCAGCATAAAGCTCCAATTCAATTTCTTGTCCTGTTTTTAATTCCAATTGCTCAACAATTTCTTGATTTAATTGTAAAGCCGTATTTTTTTCTTTTCCCATACTTCCATTATAATATGCTTGACTTTATCTGTAAACTCTTGTTAAAAACCAATTAAAGTTAATAAACTAAAGTAAGCTTTCAAACTGTAATGGAGACTGTTTAAAAGCTTACTTTTTCTATTCAAAAACTCTGATCATATCCAGCCATTTTCTTGAGCGATATTAATAGCTTCTACACGATTATTGGCGCCAAGTTTATTGAAAATTGACGAACTGTAATTCCGGATAGTCCCATTTGAAAGATAGAGATTTTCGGCGATTTCTTGATTTGATTTTCCGTTTGCAATCAGTTCCAGAACTTTTGTTTCTTGATTGCTTAGAGGATTTTTGTCCGACAAAATCGTCTCCATTAGTTCAGGTGAGTACTCTTTTCGCCCAGCTAATACGGTTTGAATAGTTGCCATTAATTCTGTAATGGATCGGTCTTTTAGTACGTAGGCATCAACCCCAGCTTTTATGGCACGCTGAAAGTAACCGACACGTTTGAAGGTTGTTACAATAACAACTTTGACAGTTAAGTTTGCCTTAATCCATTCAAGAACATCTAAACCCGTTTTTTTGGGCATTTCTATGTCTAAAATAGCAACATCAATTTCTTCTTTTTGCAAAATTTGGATAGCCTCAAGCCCGTTACTAACTTGAAAAATTTCCTCAACATCATCTTCCATTAATAATAATTGACACATGGCATCACGCAACATTGACTGATCTTCCGCAACTAATAATTTCATTTGGAATGCACTCCTTCCTCTAAAGAAATTTGTATGATGGTTGGGTTTTTTCGAGATACTATCTTGACCTGGCCATCAACAAGACTTAATCTCTCTTTGATTGAACGTAATTCTTTTCCTGTCAGTTTGTCAAAACCAATTCCATCATCTGTCACTTCAATGATTAGGTGGTCATCTTTCTTAAGTGAAATGTGACAGTTTTTTGCTTTGGCATGTTTGATAACATTTGTCGTTAATTCTCTTAAAATCATGGTGATACTGGATTGAATGAGTGGAGATAAGTTATTGTTATCCAGTTGATTGTCTATTCTTAACTCTATATCAGATAAGTCAAACATGGAAGTCATGTTTGCTAGTTCTTCTGCAACTGTTCGATACTTGAGATTATTGACCAACTGTCGAACATTTTTCATGGAATCTTTGCTGATCTGATTGAGTTCAAGTAATTCCTTGTGCACAGCTCTCAGGTTCTCTTTATCCAATTGTTTGAGAGCAAGCTCAGTCTTAAGCGTCATCATGGCAAAGGTATGTCCTAAAGTGTCATGTAAATCACGTCCAATACGATTACGTTCATTTTCCGCAGAAAGAAGATTGATATAAGAATTTTGCTTATTAATTTTTGCTTTTAGTGCATCGTCCACCTGTATTCGGTGTTGCATAAAGTACATCAGCAACAAAAATGAAGGCACAACCAAGAGCATAATACGACTGACAGCATCACTGGCATAAATCATTCCTAATATGATCACTAGGAAAACACTGGCAATATATGAAATAAAACGGTAAGACCTCGGACTGTCTTTAAAGCGCCAGACAAGAAGGTTGTTATGAAAAAAGAAAAACCAAATCATATTACCATTGATATAAATCATGTAAAGAGTATAAATGAGCAGGTAAAACCAAAGCAAAGCTATTGTTTTCTGATAGATATCTTTTATATGGATTAGTGCAATATAAGCGAAAGCAAATGCAATCGTTGGGAATATTGTCCACGCAGGATACGAAAATATAAAAATTCCCAAAACTGGGAAGGCCAGAAACCCCAACCCCCCATAAAATAAAATATCTGTTTTTTGAAATTGACGAAACATTATTTGACCTCAAGACGTTTTCCAATCACGAGAGAAACTACTAAAACTATCATAGCATAAGCTAGAAGAATAAGGAGGGATTGAAAGGAAAAATCTTTATCAAAATAAGAAATAATGAGATTGTTTAAGTGATAGGTCGGCGTAAATTTAGAAATATGTTGCATCCAATCTGGAAAAGTTTCTACTGGCATCCACAAACCTCCCAAAACTGACAAACCCATATAAATAATATTAGAAACTATAGATAGTTTTTCAGCAGATTTTATAAAACCCAATAGAAGTCCAAATGGCATGAAACAAGTTGCTCCAAAGAATAAAAGTCCTCCAGAAGCTAACCAACTTGTCAAAGGCATAGTAATCCCTTTGACGAAATGACCTACCATGAAAACTGCAAAAATTGCTAATACAAAATGAAGTAATATGCGTATAATTTTTGCAACGTAATATTGCCAAGTGGTAATCGGACTGTGTTGGATATTTTTTAGACGGTTTCCAATTCTATCTTCTTGAAAGGCATATGGGAGAGTGAAAAGAGCAAAACTAATGCTGGAAAATGCTGTCATGGACATCAGATAGCGTTGTGTCCAAGTCTGAATCATTTCTCTGGACATGCTATCATCATTTGCCCAAAGTGTTGAAAATAGCAAGAAAAATGCGATTGGCATGCCCATCCCTAATAGCAAAACAGAGACTGAGCGTTTAGATAAGATGTATTCCATTTTTAAAAGGGCATTAAAGGTTTTCATAATCTGCTTTCTCCTCTTTTTCACTGTCAAAAATACTATTCAGCAAGGTACGGTTTGTCATCTCGATGTCTTCTAAAGGACAGTTCTTATCGGCTAAGACTTTCCAGATAGCACTGACATGTTTGGTCGAAAAACTGATTGTATCGAATTTAATCTCTAAATCAGTGATATTTTGATTCTCAATAATCGGTAAATATTTTTCTGGTAAAGTGAAGACTTTTTCTTTTTCCTCAGTACGCAGAAGATAGGGCGTTGTATCACGAAGTAATTGCCCATCATGTAAAACTAGGATTCTATCTGCAGTATGTTCTACCTCTTCAATGTAATGAGATGAGTAAATAATTGTCTTTCCTGCAGCCTTTAAGCTATTAATAATTTCCCAAAATCGCTTGCGTGTGCTTGTATCCATACTTGCTGTCGGTTCATCCAAGAAAATAATATCTGGCTGACCAATTAAAACGAGAACGAAGGACAAGAGTCTGCGTTGACCACCTGACAATTTTTCAGCAAATTGATTTTTTTGTTCTTGGTTAAATCCTAAATAATCATCAATTTCATTATCATTTAGAGGATTGGAATAGATAGCTTTCTGAAAATCAAGTAACTCCTTGACCTTCACTTTTTCTTGTGTCACATTTTCTTGAAAGAGAATACCAACTTCTTTCTTCAAACTTTGGTCACTCCCATTTTTACCAAGAATTTTTATCTTCCCACTTGTTGGTAGATAATCCCCTAAAAGGCAAGACATGAGAACTGTTTTACCAGCGCCATTGGGGCCAATTAGTGCAACACAGTCTCTTGAATGAATATCAAACGATATTCCTTTGAGGACTTCCTTTTCTTTAAACGATTTTGATAGGTTCTCTACTGAAATAACCTTATTCATGACTTTTCTCCTTTTTCTACGATTTCTAACTTAAATACATTCAAAATCGATGACATGATAGCACTGATTATCCCATATCCGAATCCAATCATGATATAAAACTTCCAGAGCAAAGCAAGGGTGAAAAAGTTTGTAAAGTAATCAACAATCATCAAAAATAATATAAAGATAATAATGAAACAAGGCATATATTTTTTCATTTCGATACCAACCTTTCTATAAATTAAGTTTATCGAAAAACGGTGATTTTTTTTAGCCCATTATGTCACGATGACATGTGACTTTTGTCATGTTTTGAAAAAGATTTAGTTCTCACTTGTCGAGAATAGGAACTTAAAAAATTTATAAATAAAAACAATTGACAATATCCAAAAATTTGTTATGATATAGATATAATAATCGTCTACATTTGTAGTCGTTAAATTTTTTCTTAGAAAAGGTGACATTATGCCAAGTAAAAATAATATTCCTCAAAATGACAATCCGTCTAAAATCCTCCCAAATTATCAAGAGTCAGACCACAATCACACTGGGATGGATAGGCATAAAGTGCATGAACACAATCACATGTCTCATCAAATGCATAACAATCATGATCAAATGGCTCATGACATGCATGAAGAGCACAACCATAGTCACATGTCACACCAAGTCCATGAAGGTCACGACCATACTCAAATGACTCATGAGATGCACGATCATATGTTGCACCAAACGCATAGTAATCATAATCATGATGGGATGGATCATTCCATGCATATGGGAAACTTGAAAAATAAGTTTTTCATCTCCCTTGTTTTATCTATTCCGATTATCTTATTATCACCAATGATGGGAATGAATCTGCCGTTCCAATTTTCATTTTCTGGTTCTGAATGGCTGGTACTCCTCTTAGCTTCTATTTTATATTTCTATGGTGGTATGCCTTTTTTGAAAGGTGCTAAGATGGAACTTCAAATGAAGAATCCAGCAATGATGACATTGATATCTCTAGGTATCTCTGTTGCCTATCTCTACAGTCTTTACGCTTTTTGGGTCAATACTATATTAAATAGCCAAACTCATGTTATGGATTTTTTCTGGGAGTTAGCAACACTCATTGTGATTATGCTTTTGGGCCACTGGATAGAAATGAATGCTATTAGTAATGCTGGCAATGCTCTTAAAAAAATGGCAGAATTGCTTCCAAATTCAGCAATTGTCGTGACTGATTCTGGAGACAATAAAGAAGTTGAACTAAAGGATGTCCAAGTTGGTGAAAAAGTCCTCGTTAAAGCTGGAGAAAAAATCCCAACAGATGGTATTATTCTTTCAGGGAAGACAAGTGTCAACGAATCAATGGTTACCGGAGAGGCAAAAGATGTTCAAAAAGAAGCAAAGGATAAGGTTATTGGAGGGTCCGTAAACGGTTCTGGAACAATAATTGTTGAAGTAACTGGTACTGGTGAATCAGGTTATCTATCGCAAGTCATGGAATTAGTTGCCAATGCACAAAAAGAAAAATCAAAAGTTGAATCTTTATCAGATAAAGCTGCGAAATTCTTGTTTTATCTTGCCTTAATTGTTGGTATTGGCACTTTCTTAATATGGATACTTCTCACCAATGATATCAATATGGCTTTGGAGAGAATGGTAACCGTTCTAATAATCGCTTGTCCTCATGCACTTGGATTAGCCATTCCTCTAGTCACCGCTAGGTCTACTTCACTAGCTGCAAAGAATGGGCTATTAATTAAAAATCGCCAAGCATTAGAGGAAGCAAAAAATGTTGATGTGATTTTGATGGACAAAACCGGTACCTTGACTGAAGGTAATTTTTCCATTAGCGATTACCTTTCTTTTGATAAAGATTACAGCAACCAAGATGTATTAGCTCTCATGGCT
>CAZPYI010000024.1:0-20898 GCA_964590305.1 uncultured Streptococcus sp. | reverse complement strand
AAAAGGGGAAAAAATGTATAAAACTATCAAAGAATTAACATCTTACGCAGAAGATATGAATATGACCATTGGAGCTTTCAATACACATAATCTTGAAATGTTGCCGGATATGATTCGTGCAGCTAAAGAAGCTGGCGCTCCTATAATCATCCAAACAAGTATTGATACGGCAAAATATGTTGGATATGATGTCATGGTTGCCGTTTGTAAAACATTGGCAGAAGATGAAATGGTCGATGTAGCTCTCCATCTGGATCATGCAAGGGATTTTGACGAAATCAAGAATGCAATTAATGCGGGTTATTCAAGCGTCATGTATGATGGTTCTAATCTGCCATATAAAGAAAACATTGCTAAAACTAAGGCTATTGTCGACTTTGCACATGCCAGAGGAGTATCAGTTGAGGGGGAACTAGGAACTATTGGTGGAACTGAGGAAGGTATCTCTGTTCATGAAAAAGATAAAGTATATACAGATCCCAAGGATGCTATTGATTTTGTCCGTTTAACCAATGTTGATGCACTTGCTGTTGGTATAGGAACTAATCATGGGCAATTTAAATCAAAAACAGAGGTTAATATTCCTCTTTTAAAAGAGATTCATGAATCTGTAGACGTACCACTTGTCATTCACGGCGGTACAGGTGTCAAAGAAGAAGATTATCCTGAACTGATAAAGAATGGTATTCGCAAGTTTAATGTTGGGACTGAACTCCTTGTGAATTGGACATCAGATGCTAAAAAATCATTTGGAGACACAGCACTCAATAAATCTCTGCGCTATAATGTTATCCCTGCTAATCAGAAAGCGAAAGAGATTGTCAGTCACAAGATAAAACTATTCATGAATACGGATGCTCCTATTGGAGTAAAAAGAACATGAAACGTACTTTACTCCTTTTAGCAGGGAGTCCAGCTACTGGGAAAAGTTATCTCATAGATAAAATAAGACAGGTTGTCCCTAATCTGGTTCTTATTTCCCCAGATAGTATTAAAGAGTCACTAGCGGATAAATACGGCTTTGATAATCTTATTGAGAAAGAAAAACTTGAAATAAAAGTGTGGCAAAGTTATTACCATCTTTTAGATGACTACATGCAAATTGGACAGAAAGTTATTGTGACAGAGTACCCTTTTTCTAATAAACAAGCCTTTGATTTAAAATTCATTGCGACAACTTACCAGTATCAGATCATGACTATCTGCCTAAATGCTGAATTTGAAATACTATGGAAACGCCGCTATCAAAGAGATCGTGAACTGGGTAGACATTTGAGTCATTTAGTGAGTTCTTATCATTATGGGGATGAACTCATAGATAGAGATTTGGCTGATAACCAAATCACAAAGAAAGAGTTCCAGGATATAATTAAGAAACGTGCCTATTCGAATTTTGAACTCGGTTATACAATAAAGCAAGATGTCTCGGACTTTACAAAAGTTGACTATGATGCACTAATGCAAAAAATTCAAACACTTGTGGACTAAATCAAATAATATCAATTTTTAATGACAATAATCAAGAGGCAAGTGGAGATTTCAGATTTACTACTTGCCTTCTCTTTGATTATGAAAATGACAAAATTGTCCTTTCCAAAGGACAATTTTGTATGGAATAGCAGAAGTATTTTGTCTTACAATAGAATTAACAAAAATGAAGGGAAACCGTAGAAGGTTTTTAAGGAAAAAGAAATGAAATTTTTTCTAGATACAGCAAATGTCACTGAAATTACAGCCATTAATGAACTTGGAGTAGTTGACGGTGTAACGACAAATCCAACAATTATTTCAAGAGAAGGTAGAGATTTTGAAGAAGTCATCAAAGAAATTTGTGACGTTATTGACGGTCCAGTAAGTGCGGAAGTAACTGGTCTGACCGCGCCAGAGATGATTGCAGAAGCTCGTGTTGTTGCAAAATGGGCTGATAATGTTGTTGTTAAAATTCCAATGACTCAAGAAGGGTTGAAAGCAGTAAATATCTTGTCTAAAGAAGGTATTAAAACTAATGTTACTCTTATTTTTACGGTATCTCAAGGTTTGATGGCAATGAAAGCTGGTGCAACATTTATTAGTCCGTTTATTGGTCGTCTTGAAGATATCGGAACAGATGCTTATCAATTAATTGCCGATTTAAGACAAATCATTGATTTCTATGGCTATGAATCAGAAATTATTGCAGCAAGTATTAGAAACAGCGTCCATCTTGAAAATGTAGCTAAACTTGGAGCCCATATTGCTACAATTCCAGATAGCATGTTTGGGAAATTAACAGAGCATCCATTAACTAGTCAAGGAATTGAAACATTCATGAAAGACTGGGAAAATTTCAAAAAATAACAGCTTACAAGTAGTCAAAACAGGCTTAATTCTCTTAAGCTAACGACATGTAAAGCATTAGGGTAAAGTTCTCTTGATATTCGTATGTGAAACCCAATGTTTTATGCTATAATGTTAAAAGATTACATATACAGAAAGGTCTTTATAATGACATTTGACACTATCGATCAATTGGCGGTTAGTACTATCCGCACACTTTCAATTGAGGCTATTCAAAAAGCTAATTCTGGTCACCCAGGTCTACCAATGGGAGCAGCACCGATGGCTTACGTTCTTTGGAATCATTTTCTAAAGGCAAATCCAAAAACGAGTCGTTCTTGGTCTGATAGAGACCGTTTCGTACTATCAGCCGGTCATGGTAGCGCACTATTATACACTATGCTTCATCTTTCTGGTTATGAAGTTAGTATGGATGATTTGAAAAACTTCCGTCAATGGGGTTCTAAAACTCCAGGACATCCAGAAGTTGACCTCACTGATGGCGTTGAAGCAACAACTGGTCCTCTTGGGCAAGGTATTGCTAATGCAGTCGGTATGGCAATGGCAGAAGCACATTTGGCAGCTAAATTTAATAAACCTGATTTTGATATCGTAAATCATTATACTTACGCTCTTAATGGCGATGGTTGTCTTATGGAAGGCGTTAGCCAAGAAGCAGCAAGTTTAGCAGGACATTTAAAACTTGGAAAATTAGTTCTTCTATATGATTCAAATGATATCTCTCTTGATGGTCCAACATCTCAAGCATTCACTGAAGATGTTAAAGGAAAGTTTGAAGCTTACGGATGGCAACATATCTTAGTGAAAGATGGCAATGATTTAGAAGCAATTGCTACGGCTATCGAAGAAGCTAAAGCTGAAACGCAAAAGCCAACTATTATTGAAGTTAAAACTATCATTGGATTTGGTGCTGAAAAGCAAGGAACAAGTGCTGTCCATGGTGCACCAATTGGTGCAGAGGGAATTGCGCACGCTAAAAAAGTTTATGGCTATGATTATCCAGAATTTACTGTTCCTGATGAAGTCAAACGTCGTTTCGAAGTGGGAATCAAATTCCGTGGAGAAGCTGCCGAAAATGCATGGGATACAAAATTCCACGAATACGCAGACAAATACCCTGAATTGGCAGCAGAATATAAAGAAGCTTTCACTAAACAAGCAGCACAAGTTGATCTTGCTCAACACGAATTAGGTTCGAGTGTAGCCAGTCGCGTATCTAGCCAACAAGCTATTCAACAAATTTCTGCACAAGTTCCTTCTTTCTGGGGTGGTTCTGCCGACCTTTCTGCATCAAATAACACAATGGTTGGGGCTGAAACAGACTTCCAAGCGGACAATTATGCTGGACGTAATATCTGGTTTGGTGTGCGTGAGTTTGCAATGGCAGCTGCTATGAATGGGATTGCTTTACATGGTGGGACACGTGTTTATGGTGGGACATTCTTCGTCTTTTCTAACTACCTCCTTCCAGCTGTTCGTATGGCTGCCCTTCAAGACTTGCCAACAGTTTATGTCATGACACATGATTCTATTGCCGTTGGTGAAGATGGTCCAACTCATGAACCTGTTGAACAATTAGCTAGTGTCCGTGCAATGCCAAACCTTAACGTTATCCGTCCAGCTGATGGCAATGAAACAAATGCTGCTTGGAAACGTGCCATTGCTGAAACTAACCGTCCAACTATGCTTGTATTGACTCGTCAAAACTTGCCTGTACTTGAAGGAACACAAGACTTAGCAGAAGAAGGTCTCAATAAAGGCGCTTATGTTATTTCACCCGAAAAAGGTGCACTTGATGGTATCATCATTGCAACAGGTTCTGAAGTAAAATTAGCTATTGATGCTCAAGCTGAACTTGAAAAAGCAGGAACATTTGTCCGTGTAGTATCAATGCCGGCTCAAAATATCTTTGATGAACAAGATGCTGCCTATCAAGAAGAAGTTCTTCCCGCTGCAGTAACGAAACGTTTGGCTATCGAAGCAGCTACTAGTTTTGGTTGGGGCAAATATGTTGGTCTTCAAGGTAAAACTCTTACTATTGATACATGGGGAGCTTCAGCACCAGGAGATCGTATCTTTAAAGAGTATGGCTTTACTGTAGAAAATGCTGTTAAACTTTACCAATCACTTTAATCTATAATTGAACTTTGTCATGTGACAAGGTCTCAGACTGTAGACAAAGTGCCTTTCAAAAGGTATTTTGTCTCTTTTTTGTTATAATAAACTTAACGAAAGCCAATGATATTAGGAGGTTCGACTATGTTTATTAAACAAGATATGACTATCAGAAATCAAATTTCTTTTCATTCCCTAGAAGATTTAGTGCCTGAAAATCACTTACTAAGAGAAGTTGACCGTTTTGTGGACTTCTCTTTTATTTATGACTTGGTTTTAGATAAATATGATTTAGTTAAAGGGCGTCCCTGTATTGATCCAATACTTCTGATTAAACTAGCCCTTATTCAATATCTTTTCGGCATTAAAAGCATGCGTCAAACCATTAAAGATGTAGAGGTCAATGTCGCTTACCGTTGGTTTTTGGGGTTGAGCTTTACCGAATCTGTCCCCCATTTTTCAACTTTTGGAAAAAATTATACAAGAAGATTTCAAGGCACAGACGTTTTTGAACAAATTTTCTTTTCCATTTTAGAACAATGTATTGAAAAAGGATTTGTAGATACGACACAAGTATTTATTGATGGCACACATGTCAAAGCCTGTGCCAATAAAAAGAAATTCCAAAAAGAAGTTGTCGCAGAAGAAAGCTTATTTTATGTTGAAAGTTTAAAAAAGGAAGTCGAGGTAGACCGTAAACGGCATGGAAAAAAGCCCTTAAAGCCTCAAATAAAAGCAAGTGAGGTAAAAACAAAAAAAGTGAGTACCATTGACCCTGAAAGTGGTTGGTTTCATAAAGGCGAACATAAAGAGGTTTTTGCGTACAGCGAGCAAGTTGCTTGTGATAAGAATGGTTGGGTTTTAGGCTATACCACACATAAAGGTAACTGACATGATAGTCGAACTTTTTCATCTCTTTTTGACAAATTGCACCAGCATTTTCGCTTAAATACGCTCGTGATGGATGCTGGATACAAAGTTCCGGCGATTGCTCATTTATTGTTTCAAAATGGTTTAACACCAGTTTTTCCCTATAAACGCCCAATGAGTAAAAAAGGTTTTTCAAAAAATACGACTATGTTTACGATGACTATTATGATATTTATCTTTGCCCAAATAACAAACCATTGTCCTACAGTACGACTAATAGACAAGGCTATCGGGAATACAAAAGTCATTCTAAAGATTGTGTGGTATGTCCTTTTCTCTCTCGCTATACAGAATCTAAAGACCGCAGAAAACTAGTCACTCGTCATGTTTGGGCAGACGATATGGAACAAGTGGAAGAAATTCGCCATACAAAAGGCTATAAGGAAATATACAATCGACGAAAGGAAACGATTGAGCGTATTTTCGGAACAGCAAAAGAGTTTCATGGTATGCGGTTTACCAATCAAATTGGTCATGAAAAAATGCACGTTAAAGTCGGGCTTACTTTGACATGTCTAAATATTAAAAAGCTGACGAAAATGATGAAAAATGTATCAAAAATAGTCTAAATAAGGCTTATTTTTTTATAATTTTTTAAAAATAAGGAGTTTTCGTGAAAAATAAGACAAAACCAAGTTATTAACTTGGTTTTGTCTACAGTCTGAGACTTTGTCATATGACAAGGTCTTTTTTATTATCAGATTATTCGGTTAAGTTAGACAATAGAAAACCATTTTTTCTGAGTATTATTTCCGATAATCACATTTGTGCACTAAGTACATCATTTGAAATACTTAATAAATTATGCTAAATTTATTACAGTTAGATGTAATGAATAGCTGTTAAAAGTCCGCTTAATTAGAGTATAATAGGTAATCTTGAACATATTAGACATTACCGCAGTTAGAGGAGAAAAAAATGGATGAAGATAAATTATTGGTTCGGATTGCAGAGATGTATTATCAAGAGGATAAAAATCAAAGCCAAATTTCAAAAGAATTGAACATTCATCGTACTACAATCAGCCGTTTACTCAAACGTTCTCGAGAAGAAGGAATTGTTCAGATCAATATAAATTATGATATGGCTGGAACTTATAATATTGAGAAAAAAATGGAGATGATTTTTGATCTCCAAAAAGCTATTGTAATTCCAGTGGCCACAGATATGAAACGACCACAAAAGGATACACTTTTAGCTCAAGCACTTGGGAAATACCTAACGGAGATTATTATAAATGGTATGGTAATTGGTTTTTCCTGGGGTGAAACAATGGCTGCTGTTTCACGAGAGATACCCGAATTGAATTTGCCAAATGTGACTTGTGTCCCAATGATTGGTGGTCCTTCAGGAAGATTAATTAGTGAATATCATGTTAATACTATCACATATGCTGCTGCCAAAAAAATGAATGGGAAAGCTTTACTTATTGATTCCCCTGCCATTCCTGAAACACGCGAGCTAAGAGATGCTTTGTTGAAAAATGAATTTAATCAGGAATTGATTAGATTATGGCAGCAGTTAGACATAGCAATAATGGGTGTAGGTAGTCCATCATTAAGTGCAAACAAAACGTGGCTTCAGTTTTATGGGGATGATGTCATTAGGACCATCACAGAGAGGGAGATAGTTGGAGATGTCGTTTCAAGATTTTATACAATCAAGGGGGATCCCGTTGAAAGTGAGTTAGATTGCAGAATTATCGGAATAACTATTGAAAATTTACTTCGAACTCCTCATCGAATTGGTGTTGCCGAGTCACTTGAAAAAGTCACCGCTCTATTAGGAGCATTAAGAGGTAAGTATATCAATACTTTGGTAACAACAGAGGAAACTGCAAAAGAAATATTAAGACAGCACGAATTATCAATGAGAAAATAAGTACTAGCATACCAATTATGCTGGTTTTTTAATTGTCCATCATCACAAATGTGAATAAATAATAAAAAAAGTGAAAAAGTTATTGACTTCGATAAAAATAAAAGCTATACTATATTTATCACAAAAGTTAATAGAAATTCACAAATGAGACGAGGTAAAATATGAGTTGGTTAGATATTGAAAATAAAGTAATTATTGTGACAGGAGGTTCTTCAGGAATCGGAGCAGCAGTAGTTGAAAGTCTTTGTAACTTAGATGTTAAAGTGGTTAATGCAGACATCAATGAAGGTTCATTCAAACACGATAATCTTATTTTTAGCCGAACTGATGTTTCAAATCGTGATTCTGTTAATCGGACAGTCGATTTGGCAGTTGAGACATTTGGCAAGCTTGATGGGGTTGTTAATAATGCAGGAATTAATATTCCAGCGCTATTAGTAGATAATGAACAAGCAGAGGATGGCAAATTTGAGCTTAATGATGTGATTTTTGATCGCATGATAAATATTAACCAAAAGGGTATTTATCTTATGAGTCAAGCAGTTGGACGAGTACTCGTTGGACAAGGATCAGGAGTAATCATCAATATGTCCTCCGAAAGTGGTCTAGAAGGTTCAGAAGGACAAAGCGCATATGCTGCTACGAAAGCTGCAGTTAATAGTTTCACACGCTCATGGTCCAAAGAATTAGGGAAAAAAGGAATCCGAGTAATTGGTATCGCCCCAGGGATAATGGAAGAAACTGCTTTGAGAACCATTGAATATGAAACTGCACTTGCCTATACAAGAGGTATTTCAGTTGAGACTCTTCGAGAAGGCTACAGTAAGATCAGTACAATTCCTCTTGGACGAAGTGGAAAACTAAGTGAAGTTGCAGATTTAGTTGCTTATTTTATTTCGGACCGTTCAAGTTATGTCAGTGGAGTTACTTTAAATGTAGCTGGTGGAAAAACAAGAGGATAAGTTAGTGAATTAATTTAATATCAAAAGGCTGTAATCTCCTAGCTTTTTGATATTAGATTTTATAAAACAACACATAGGAGGAATAAATGAGTCAAGTTATTTTAGTAGGGCATGGTTCTCTAGCAGTAGAAATGAAAAAATCAGCTGAGATGATTTTTGGTGAACTGGATTATTTTCATACTGTGGAATTTTTCAAGGAAGAGGGACTTGATACTATTGCTGATAAAATTCTCTCTAAATTGAAAGCGCTTAACGAACCCGCGTTGATTTTTGCCGATTTATACTGTGGAACACCATATAATGCCAGTTGTGCAGTTGCTTTAAAGCATCCAGAGTTAGAAATTTCTATTGTTTCTGGTATGTCACTGCCTTTGGTTTTGGAGACGGCAAGTATGCTTTCAACGCAAAGTGTAGGAGAAATTGCAATGATGTTACCAAAATTAGCAGGTGATATAGTAAAAACATTTGATCAGCAATTAATTAATGATGACGATGAGGAGGATTTTTAGATGAAAATCAAATTAGCAAGAATTGACGATAGATTGATCCATGGTCAAGTTGCCACGGTTTGGGCAAAAGAAGCAGGTGCGGAGAGAATTATTATACCAAGTGATGAGATCGCAAATGATGAGATACGAAAAACTCTGGTAAAACAAGCAGCTCCTCCGGGAATTAAAGTAAATATTATTTCTACTGAGAAGGCAATCAAAGTTTATAAAAATCCGAAGTATGCTAATGATACCGTATTTTACTTATTCACCAAACCGCAAGAAGTTGTTGATTTGGTAAAAGCTGGTGTTGCTATTCAAACGATAAATATCGGTGGTATGCAATTTAAAGACGGGCGCGTTCAGGTAACTAAGGCGATATCAGTTTATCCAGAAGATGTTCAAGCCTTTAGAGACTTGATTGCATTGGGTGTCAAACTTGATTGTCGTGTCGTTGCAACAGATAAACCACAAGATTTTGTGGCTTTACTGAACAATGTTAAATTTTAAGTATTTATAGTCTTTTTGGAAGAGAGGAAGATGAAATGGAATTATCGGTTATTCAGATCATTTTAATTTTTATTTGGTCAAGTATTACCGGGATGGGAAGTGTTTTGGACGAATTTCAAACACACCGACCGCTGGTTGCTTGTACAGTTACTGGTTTGATTTTGGGAGATGTGACGACAGGTATTATTCTAGGGGGGACTCTGGAACTTATTGCACTAGGCTGGATGAATATCGGTGCTGCACAGTCTCCTGACTCAGCTTTGGCGAGTGTTATTTCAACAATTTTAGTTGTTGTGGGGCATCAGGATATCCAAAAAGGTATTGCAATTGCTTTACCTGTTGCGGTTGCTGGTCAGGTGTTAACTGTACTAGTCAGGACTGTTACAGTGGCTATCCAACACGCTGCAGACAAGGGAGCAGAAAAGGCAAACTTCAACAGAATTATTGCTCTTCATTTCTTTTCTCTCGTCTTTCAGGCTATGCGTGTCGCGATTCCCGCTACCCTAGTTGCTGTTTTTGTTGATGCAAATGCGATTACTCGACTGCTAGATGCTATTCCCGAAGTCATTACAGGTGGTCTGGCGGTCGCAGGTGGTATGATTGTTGTTGTAGGTTATGCAATGGTACTTAATATGATGTATATCAAATATCTACTTCCTTTCTTCTTCGCAGGATTCATCTTGGGAGGATATCTGGATTTTAGTCTTCTTGCCTTTGGTATTTTAGGCCTTATCATTGCAATTATTTATGTACAATTAAATCCTAATTTCACCAAGACTACTGGAGTCGTTGTATCCAGTAGTGGAGAATTAGATGATGATGAGCTAGAAGATTAACTGAAAATTTGAGGAGAAAAAAATGGCAGAAGAAAATATTGTAGTCGAAAATAAAATTACAAAGCAGGATATCGTTCAAACATTTCTATATTCGAATTTTCAACAAGCATCTTTTAATTATGAACGCATTCATGCGCTAGCCTTTTGTGTCGATATGATTCCAACGATAAAACGTGTTTATAGTACAAAAGAAGAGCAAGCAGCAGCACTAAAGAGACATTTAACATTTTTCAACGTTACTCCAGCCGTTTGTGGACCAGTTATCGGTGTTACAATGGCGATGGAAGAGGCACGCGCTGGTGGTGCAGATATTGATGATGGAACTATTAGTAGTTTAAAGATTGGGCTAATGGGACCACTTTGTGGCGTTGGTGATCCACTAATTTGGGGGACACTACGTCCTATTTTAGCAGCTATTGGTGCATCAATGGCGCTTAATGGTCAAATATTAGGACCAATTATCTTTTTCCTGGCTTTCAACGCTGCGCGTTTAGCACTCAAATGGTATGGGCTAACTTATGGTCTAAAACAAGGTCTAGGAATTGTCAAAAATCTGTCAGGTAATGTTTTGCCAAAATTGACAGAAGGTGCAACTATATTAGGATTATTTATTATGGGTGTACTAGTAACGAAATGGACAAGTATTAATGTCTCTTTAGTTGCTTATACAACAAGTGGACCAGATGGAAAAGATGTTGTGACTACGATTCAGAACATTCTTGACGATCTCATTCCAGGTATCTTAGGTTTGGCACTTACTTTCCTAATGATGTACTTATTAAAGAAAAAAATGAGTCCAATTCTATTAATTTTTATTTTATTTGCAGTCGGAATACTTGGCTATGCATTTGGTATTTTATCTTAAAAAGAAATTGAAATTTTGAACGATCAATTAAGTTGATAACGAAAGGAAACGTTAGTGTAATGAAAACAAAAGCAGTTAGACTATATGGGAAAAAAGATTTACGATTAGAAGAGTTTGAACTTCCTGAAATCAAGGAAGATGAAATTTTAGCTTCAGTAATAACAGATAGTATTTGTATGTCATCTTGGAAACTTGCTAATCAAGGTGAAGACCATAAGAAAACACCTTCAGATTTAATTAACCATCCTATTATGGTCGGTCATGAATTTTGTGGTGAAATCTTAGAGGTTGGCAGCAAATGGCAAAATAAATTTAAAAAAGGGCAAAAATATGTAGTTCAGGCAAATCTTCAACTAGTTGATCGTCCAGACTGTCCAGGTTATTCTTATCCATATACTGGTGGGGATGCTACCTATATTATTATTGATAAAGATGTTTTGGAACAAGATTGTTTAATCCCGTACAATGGTGATACATTCTTTGAAGGGTCACTTTTGGAGCCATTATCATGTGTTATAGGAGCTTTTGAGGCTAACTACCACTTGATAGAAGGCAGCTATAATCATCAAATGGGGATTAAAGAAGATGGCAACTTGTTGATCTTGGGAGGCACAGGTCCAATGGGATTGTTAGCCATAGATTATGCTTTACATGGCCCTATCAAACCTAAAAATGTAGTTGTAACAGATATTGATCAAAAGAAACTAGATAGAGCAGAAAAGTTGTATCCATCTACAGATGAGACAAAAGTGACTTTTGTGAATACCAAAGAACTTGCTGATCAAGTGACAGATTTGAAAGCCACTGTAGGAGGAAAGGGTTATGATGACATTTTTGTTTTAGTACCTGCGGCTCAACTCGTGACGGATGCTTCGCGATTATTAAATGCAGATGGCTGCTTGAATTTCTTCGCAGGACCGCAAACAAAAGATTTCTTTGCTCCAATTAATTTTTATGATATTCATTACTCTTTTACACATTACGTTGGAACTTCTGGCGGTAATACTGATGATATGCGCAAGGGTGTGGCGGCTATCGAAGCAGGTCATGTAAATGTTGCAAACGTTGTCACACATATTCTTGGTTTGAATGCTCTTGCAGAAACGACCCTATCCCAACCAGAAATTGGGGGCGGTAAAAAATTAGTTTATACACACAAAAATTTTGAACGTTTAGAGCTCTCTAAGGCTAATGATAGCGATCCAAAACTAGCGGCAATTTTAGATGAGACCGATGGTATCTGGAGCAAGAAGGCAGAAGATTATATTTTGAATGAATACCCACAAATTTAAAAACATAGACAGAGCAAAAAGCCCCATTCTTTGGATGCTAAGTCTGTTGGTTTATTAAGAGTCATGAGAGAATAAGGTTCTCGTATGGCTCTTTTTCATTTTACTGACTTATATATTAGGTTTATAGAGGTCTCCATGTTTAAGAAGTCATTACATTCACTTGAAATCGTCTTAAATATTGACAAAGAGAGATTCTTAAGGTATTATTAAATCAATAATATTGTATCATTTTGATAGTACAAATGATTTTTATCTGTGGAAGGAGATGAGATGGAAAAAAAGTTTCAAGACTTATATGAAGCTATAAGGTGTGCATATGAAGACATGTCAATACGAGAAAATGCTGAATTATCACGGGTGCTTTTAGCAGCTTCAAATGAGTTAATAGGTTCCAAAGATGTTCAAATGACTGCTGTTAGTTTAGACCGAAAACTCAATCAATACACCCTTGTTCAGGATTCAGATCTTCCACATCCATTGGAGCCACTGAAGAGACTAACTCGAAAGTTTGCTTGTGATTATTGTAATAAAGGGCCGTCTTCATCATAGAGTACTAATATTAAAGGATGTTTCATTTGGAAAAGGAGTAAAAAAATGATTAAGTTTAACCATGTCTCAAAATTTTATGGCGAGAAAGAAGTTCTTAGTGATCTCGCGATGAGTATCAATGATGGTGAAATTTTTGGATTAATTGGACATAATGGTGCAGGTAAGACAACAACATTGAGTATCTTGACTTCTATCATTGAAGCAACTTATGGCGATGTTTATATAGATGATTTACTTTTGAGTGAACATCATGATGCCATCAAGAAAAACATTGGCTATGTACCAGACTCACCAGACATATTTTTGAATCTGACAGCTCTAGAATACTGGAATTTTTTAGCTAAAATTTATGATGTTGAAAAAGAGATTACGCAAAGTCGTATTGATCAGTTGAGTCGTCTATTCGACCTTTTTGAGCATAAGAATGATACGATTGATAGTTTTTCACATGGTATGCGCCAAAAAGTAATGGTTATTGGTGCTTTAATTTCTAATCCAGATATTTGGATTTTGGATGAACCTTTAACGGGACTGGATCCTCAAGCAGCCTTTGATTTGAAAGAAATGATGAAAGAGCATGCTAAAAGTGGTAAAACGGTTGTCTTCTCGACACATGTCTTAGCAGTTGCAGAACAATTATGTGATCGCATAGGAATTTTAAAACAAGGGAAGATGATATTTTTAGGGACTCTTAATGAACTCAAAGCAAACCATCCTGGCCAAGATTTGGAAAGTATCTACTTGGAACTAGCAGGGCGTCGTCTCAAAGAAGAGGGGTGAGGTTCATGAAATGGTCAACGATTTGGGAACTCACCAAGATAAATATCCTTTATTCTAATCCACAAACACTAACAGCTATCAAGAAGAAAAAGGAAAAGAATCCGGACAAGTCATTCTCAGCCTATAAAAGTATGTTTAAACAGCAAGGGATGCTCATCCTTTTATTTACAGTTATTTATTCCTATATGTTCGTTGGCATGGACTTTAGAACATATCCAGGGTATTTTTCATTTTATGTGGCAACTTTCTTTCTTATGGCAACCATATCAGCTTTTTCTTCCATGTATACGATTTTCTACGAGAGTAATGATGTCAAACTTTATGTATACTTACCAGTTAAGCCAAGTGAACTCTATGTTGCCAAGATTTTATCTTCATTAGGGATGGGAACCGTCTTTTTGATGCCAATTCTCTCACTGCTATTCGTCGCAAATTGGCAGTTGTTTGGTCCGATTTTAGCTATACCTCTGACACTTCTTATTTTCTTAGTAGTTTTAGTAAGTTCGATGGTATTATCACTTTATCTTAACAGTCTGATTGGAAAGATTATTGTAAGAAGTCCCCGCCGTAAACTAATTTCAACTGCTTTAATATTTATATCAACATTTGGAGCTATCGTCCCTATTCTTTATTTAAATACAATTAACCAAACAGATAACTTATCAGGGGCAATCCTAGGTGACCGTATGCAAGTGCCATACTTTAGAGGGTTTCATGATGTGATGGTGTCACCCATTAGTATGGCTTCTTTACTGAATTTCTGGCTGCCACTTGTTATTGTTGTTATCATGATTTTTGGTATTGTAAAGCATATCATGCCAAGTTATTATCAAGAGGCGCTATATACGAATGCTAAAACGGCCAATTCTGTAAAGAAAAAAAATAAGGCTTCAAATACAAAGGACGGTTCTCTAAAAAGTTTGTTGATTAGGCATCATCTGTCAACTTTACAAAATGCAACTTTGCTCACTCAAACCTATCTTATGCCAATCATCTATGTTATTATTTTTGTCACTCCAATGTTATCAAGTGGTGCAGATTTTTCTAAAATTATTACTAGTGATTATTTTGGTGTTACTTTTCTTGTAGGTTTTATTCTGGGGATTATGTGCAGCACACCAACATCGTTCGTTGGTGTCGGAATTTCTCTTGAGAGAGAAAATCTCACTTTCTTTAAAGCTCTGCCACTAAATTTTAAAAAATTTTTAGTACAGAAATTTTTTGTTCTTTTCAGCTTGCAAGTAGTTATTCCAGCACTCGTTTATTTTATTCTGGGATTGTTCTTATTAAAACTCCCACTATTAGTTGTCTTTTCCTTTATCATCGGTTTAATTGTAGCAACTTTCCTTCAAGGTCAAGCGATGTATAGACGAGATTACAAGCTGCTTGATCTAAAATGGCAAGATATGACACAACTTTTTTCACGAGGTTCGGGTCAATGGTTTGCTTTTGGAATTATGATGGGGAGTCTTTTCGTCGGTGGGGTATTAGCCGTGGCAACGATTGTACTTGGGAATATTACAGGAGAAATGCTCCTTTATAATATTTTCTTAATGATTATCCTCTGTCTTGTGGCAGCAATCTTCCAACTCTTCCTTTATCGTGGTTTTTGGAAGAAGTTATCATGATTTCCAATTTAAAAACAGTCAAAAAGCAATCTCATTCAATGATGGATTGCTTTTTCTTATCATTTTTTAAGTTCTATAATAAGATCACCAGCTTGACTAAATTGATTTTCTTGCGATGAGATTTCAGAATAGTCGTTACTATTTGTAATGATAACCATAGTTTGACTTGAGAAGCCGGCATCCTCAATAGTCTGTTTGTTGAAAGAGACTAATTTTTGCCCTTTAGTGACATGGTCTCCCTGTTTGACAAAACTTTCAAAACCTTTGCCAGCTAGGCCAACAGTATTGATACCAATATGGATAAGTAGTTCTGCGCCATTATCTGAAATGAGACCGATAGCATGCCTAGTTGGAAATAGTGTTGCAATGGTTCCATCAAAAGGTGCTAATACATCCGTGCTTTCAGGTAAAATGACAACGCCATTCCCCATTAATTTTGAAGCGAAGACTTCATCATCTGCCTTTTCAATGGGAAGAATTTCACCAGAAAGAGGTGCAAAGATTTCTTGTCCTGTCATCGCTGGAAGTGGATTGGTTTCAGTTGGAAAAGTTGTATCTTTTTCAAAATGTTTAGCTAAGATAAAGGTAATAATAGCTGTTGAAACAACTGTAATAATAAGCGCAATAATAATATTATAAAAGAAAGTCATGGTGTTATCGCCGATATAAAGCAGGATTGCTGGCAGTCCAGATGAGCCTGTTGCGAATCGGTGAGTGTGAGTGAGCCCAGCATAGAGACCACCTAATCCACCACCTATCATGGAGGCAATAAGAGGATACCGTTTAGGAAGATTTACCCCATAAAGAAGTGGTTCAGTGATACCCATGAAAGCTGTAATCGATCCAGGAACAGCTGCTTCTCGAACTTTTTTATCTTTGGTAATGAGGGCAACAACAGTCCCTGCAGTAGCTTGTGCCATATTTGAACATAGCATACCAGGTCCAAAAATAGAGTCATATCCTAGTTGAGACATTTGCATGATTCCTAGAGGAGCGACTCCGTTATGTATGCCAAACATAATCATGATTGGTGCCAGACTTCCGATGAGAAGCGCAGGTGCCCAGCTGGCATTTTCAGCAAGGAATGTGAAGAACCCTACAAGGTAGTCACCTATAATGGCACCAATTGGACCAAGGACAGAGAAAGCTAATGTTCCCATGATTAGGAAAGTTAACATTGGAACAAAGACTAGGTTTACTGATTTTGGGACATGTTTATTTAAGAATTTTTCAACATAAGATTGGATAAATATGATGAGGATGATGGGAATAACACTTGATGAATAGCTAGCTAATGTAAAAGGAATAGCGCTGAAAAAGTTGACAGGGTCGCCTGCAGTTACAAGTGCAGACCAGTTTGGATGGAGGAGCATAGCTGCAACTCCGGCTGCAAGTATAGGGTTACATTTTAACTTTTGGGCTTCTGTAAATGCAAGTAAAATAGGTAGGAAATAGAAAACACCATCAGCAAAGAGATTAAGCATATAGTAGGTCTGCGAATCGGTCGTAATGATATTAAAAACGACCAATAATGCTAGAACTGCCTTTACCATCCCTGCCCCAGAGAGTGCTGGAATAATCGGCTGGAAGGTACCTGCTACAAAGTCTATTATACTATTTAAGATACCCTTCTTTTCTTCAGTGACTGGTGCCTCTGTACTGATTTCTACAAGTTTTTCAACTTCTTCAAAAACATCGGCTACATGTGTTCCGATGACCACTTGGTATTGACCACCATTGATAATGACTGTAGTGACACCATCAATTGCTTTCACATCGTCAGTAGCAGCTTTGAGGTTATCCACTAGAGTAAAGCGTAGGCGTGTTTGGCAATGGTAAACAGTTGAAATGTTTTCTTTTCCACCTATTTCTTCTACTATCTGAGTGGCTAAGTCTCGATATTCTTTTGTCATGTAAACTCTCCTTAGTTTATGTTAAAAGAGTTGTTCTAAAAATAATTGAATAAGTTTTTTAGTACTAATTTCTTAGATAATTACATTTGAACTTCTTTCAGTTTTTCTCAACGCATCGATTTGTTTGATGACATCAATTTATCACAGACAAGAAGCGCTTTCAATAGCTTTGAGAGAAGTTGGTAAAAGGTTTCAATTTCATAAATTATCAATAAAGGAAAGTGGTATTTTATTTCAAATAGGGGTGAGTGATATCTGAGAGACAGACCAACTAACCACCTATGGAGAAAAGTTAAAGTTCATTACTGGCACTAGCTCCCTGGCAAAGTGTTAAATTACTAACATGAAAAATGTTATAATAATAGAGAGGCGATGTTCTGAAAGCTAGGTGGTAACTATGACAAAAACTTTATTCATTCAAGCAATTTCAAGACTTATTCTTGGAATTGTAGTGATAAGTATCTTACTTTTTCTTCCTGCGGGGACAATAAACTACCCATCTGCTTGGTGGTTTTTGGGATTATTGTTTGTTCCAATTGCAATCGTAGGAGTCGTTTTGATGCTTAAAAATCCTAGTTTGTTAGCCAAACGATTAAACATAAAGGAAAGACAAACTGAGCAGAGGTCTGTCGTTTTATTGAGTGCTATCATGTTTGTTTTTGGCTTTATAAGTGCAGGTTTCAGTTTTCGATTTCAGTGGCTATTATTTCCTAATAAGGTTTCATATATTGCTTCGGCAGTGTTCCTTTTAGCCTACATCCTTTTCCTCGAAGTGATGCGTGAAAATGTCTATTTATCTCGAATAGTTGAAGTGCAAGAAAATCAAAAGTATTGTTACCTCATTGTCTGACAAAAAATCTAAGAGTAGCGTTGAAGATTGCGTAAGGTGACCTGAGTAGGAAATCAGGATAGCTAAATCTTCTGATGTCAAAGATTGCGCAGCAAGTCCCATCTCATCATTATTAGGAACTTCTATAACTTTGCCAATGCCTGCCATGCGACGTCTAAAAACTTCAGCTAAAATATTGTTTGGACTGATTCCAAAAACCAATACTCGCTTCGCTTTTTTTAATGAATAAGCAGCACGCGTTAAATAGTCTTCATCTAAAAAAGCCAAACTATCCTCTATACTAGCTATCTGAAGTTGAGCAATTTTTGAAGCAATAGCTAAATTAGAGTCCGCAGCTGTAAAAGGAATATCTGGGTCAATGTGCTTAAAGTATTTACTCTCATTATGGATTTCTTCTACTAGGGAGACTAGAAATTCTTTCCATCCTGAAAAACCAAGTGATTTAGCAAAACGCACCAAAGATGATTTAGAAATAAAGGCCTGCTCTTGAATATCATCTAGAGTCAAGTGAGCCAATACTGTTTTGTGTTCTAAAATAAAATCAGCGATAGTTTTCTTAGAATCTTTTTTGGTATTAGCGAGAAATTGAATATCTTGCAATAAAGTCATTGTTAACCTTTCATAATTATATTATTCTGTGGATTATTTGAAAAAGAGTTTTCTACTTTAACATGATTGCTATTCGAAAATAAAAAATGAAATCTTTTTCCACTTTTTTTCTGAGTTTAAAATAAAAATGAAACCTTTTTCCAACTTGTCGGAGGCGTCTTGTTTGCGGTTACAACATGTGCTAAAGTTAAATCAATTATAACATAAGACTTGCGAATGTTGATGAGAAGGAGAGAACAAATGACATTACCAGACAATTTTTTATGGGGAGGCGCAACTGCAGCTAACCAAGTTGAAGGAGGAGTTCTTGAAGGAGGACGTGGCTTATCAAATATTGATTTACTACCGACCGGCAAAGACCGTGCAATCATATCAAGTGGACAGATGGAGCACCTAGAATGGGATGATGATCATTTTTATCCAGCAAAAACTGCGATTGACATGTATCATCACTTCAAAGAGGATATTAAGCTTTTTGCTGAACTTGGTTTTAAAGTTTTCCGTATGTCTATCTCTTGGACAAGGATTTTCCCAAATGGAGATGATTTAGTACCTAATGAAGAAGGACTCCAATTTTACCAAGAAATTTTTGAGACCTTGCGTTCTTATGACATAGAACCACTGGTTACTTTAGCGCATTTTGATGTACCAGTTTCTATGATAAAACGTTTTGGAGGTTGGCGTGATCGTCGGATGGTTGATGCCTATGTCAATTATGCTCAAACAGTTATGACGCGTTACAAAGGTCTCGTTAATTATTGGCTAACCTTCAATGAAATTAATATTCTTATCCATAGTCCATTTGTTGGTGGGGGTCTCATTTTTAAAGATGGAGATAAGAAAGAGCAACTCATGTATCAGGCCGCTCATCACCAATTGTTGGCAAGTAGTTTAGCTACAAAAATAGCTCATGAGGTTGATCCAGCTAATAAAATCGGTTGTATGTTAGCAGGAGGAATGCACTATCCCTATTCTTGTCGACCAGAAGATTATCAAGAAGCTATTAACCGTGACCGAGAAAATTACTTCTTTATTGACGTGCAGGCGCGTGGTTATTATCCAAATTATGCCAAAAAGATGTTTGAGCGTGAGGGTGTCGAATTGCATATGGAAGCAGGCGATTTAGACATTTTGAAAAATACTGTTGATTTTGTCTCTTTCTCTTATTATTCCTCACGGACAGTTAGTGGTTTTGAGGAAGATTATGAGGAAACAACTGGAAATTTATTTAAATCGATAAAAAATACAAACCTCAAGTCAACAGATTGGGGTTGGCAAATTGACCCACTTGGACTTCGCAATGCATTGAATCAACTTTTCGACCGTTATCAAAAACCACTTTTTATTGTGGAAAATGGTCTGGGAGCGAAAGATACTCCAGACGAAAATGGTTATGTTGAGGATGACTATCGTATTGACTATTTGCGTCAGCATATTGCAGCTCTTAAAGCGGCAGTTGAGATTGACGGTGTTGATTTATTGGGATACACTAGTTGGGGAAGCATTGATTTGATTGCTGCTAGCACAGGTCAAATGAGTAAGCGTTATGGTTACATATATGTCGACCGCGATGATGAAGGTAATGGTAGCTTAAAACGTTCTAAGAAGAAATCATTTGATTGGTATAAGGAAGTTATTCGCTCAAATGGTGAGGTAATCTAGTATGGCAAAAAATAGAAAAGCTTGGGCTGTTTTAGCTGTTCTGTGTGGTTTAGCCGCAGCAGCTATCGGTATTTCAATAAATACTTCGGGTGTCTTTTACTCGGTTGTGGCAGAGGATTTGGGAATTTTACGTGGTTCTTTTTCTCTTCACATGACAATCTTTTCTATGGTAACAGCAATTAGTGCCCTCTTTGCTCCAAAATTATTGGAAAAATTGCCATTCAAAAAATTACTAATAAGCGCAGTTTTGATTGCTGTTATGGGCACCGCTGCGATGGCGCTTTCTACAAAACTTTGGCAGTTTTATCTTCTAGGGGCTGTTCGCGGCTTCAGTACAGGTTTATTTTCAATCGTAACAATTACCATTATTATTAACAAATGGTTTGTCGAAAAAAATGGTTTAGCGACAAGCATAGCACTTGGTTTCAGCGGTTTAATGGGTGCCTTGTTTTCACCAATCTTTTCAAGCCTGATAACTAGTATTGGCTGGCAGGGTGCTTATCTCGTTGAAGCGGGCTTACTTCTCTTACTTTGTCTGCCAGCTATTATTTATCCTTTCGCTATTAATCCAGAAAGGGAGGGTGCTCAAGCATATGGGCAAATCAAAAATCGCAAGAACATGACAAGTTTATCAACTGGAAAAATTTTGACACTTCCTTTTATTGCAATCATTAGTTTTGGTATATTGACA
>CAZPYI010000023.1:0-21029 GCA_964590305.1 uncultured Streptococcus sp. | reverse complement strand
CGGAGAGCTTAGTTATAGCCACCTACCTAGCTTTTGATTTTGAATTTAATACACTGCTCTTAATTGAACAAGCTCAAAAAGATGGCAAAAAGATCGTGGTTCCTAAAACATATCCAAAAGGTAAAATGATTTTTGTCACATACAATGAATCTGATTTGGTTAAGACTCGTTTTGGTTTGCTGGAGCCTTTAGGTGACCAAGCCGTGGAAAAAGCTAAAATCGATCTAATCCATGTTCCAGGGCTTGCATTTAATTTTTCGGGATTTCGTGTAGGCTATGGTGCCGGATACTATGACCGTTATTTGACAAATTTTAGAGGAAGTACCGTGAGTACTATTTATGATTTTCAAAGGGAAGTTTTTCAAGAAAGTCCGCACGATATTGCGGTAAAAGAGGTTTTTATCAGATGAGAGAAGCATTCAAAAAGAGTCCAGTGACCATTTTTTTATTAGGATTAACAACTCTTATTTTTATAGCGATGCAGATTTTATACTTTGGCAACGCAACATCAACTCAGGCTGTTTTTGAATTTGGTGGTATGTATGGAGCCTATATCAAATATTTTCCAAGTCAGATTTGGCGACTTATCACCCCAATTTTTGTGCATATTGGTTGGGAACATTTTTTCTTTAATGCTCTCACTCTTTATTTTGTTGGACAAATTGCAGAGCAAATATGGGGAAGTCATAAATTCTTAGCTCTTTATATTTTATCAGGGATAACTGGGAATGTTTTCACGCTCTTTTTCACTCCAAAAGTTGTTGCAGCCGGAGCATCGACCTCACTATTTGGTGTCTTTGCTGCTATTATGATAGTTGGCTACTTTGGGCGAAATCCTTACCTAAAAGAACTGGGGCGTGCTTATCAAGCACTAATTGCCATAAACCTCTTATTCAACCTTTTTATGCCAAATGTCGGAATAACTGGGCATATCGGAGGATTATTAGGTGGTGCACTGTGTGCTGTTTTCTTGCCAACATTTCTAGAGAGGAATATGTTCAAAAAATGGCAACGTTTAGTAGCCGCAGGAGCTTATATTTTGATAACTGTCGTACTTGTCGGAATGGCTTTATTTTAAGTAAAATAAAAAGCTTAGAAATTATTAGTTTCTAAGCTTTTTCAATAACATTAATCCGCTTTACTAGGATTTTCTTGAAGTTGTTCACCAAGGTCGATGATGTATTCTTTCAAATGATCTTTGACCTGTGGATGTTGAAGGGCGTAATCAATAGTTGTTTTAATAAAGCCAAATTTATCTCCAACATCATAACGTTTCCCTCTAAATTCACGAGCAAAGACACGTTGCGTTTTATTGAGAGTGTCAATAGCATCAGTTAGCTGAATTTCATCGCCTGCACCTGGTTCTTGTTTTTCAAGAATTGTAAAAATTTCAGGCGTGAGTAAGTAGCGACCAATGATTGCTAAATCACTAGGTGCCTCTTCAGGTGCTGGTTTTTCTACGAATGTGTGCACACTGTGCAGACCATTAACTCCTTCACCTTGAGGAGCAATGACACCATATGATGATACTTCGTCATGAGGTACAGGCATCACAGCGATGATTGATGCATGTGTTGATTCATAATCGTTAATAAGCTGTTTTGTGAGTGGGATGGCTTTATCATTTGTAATATCCATCAAATCATCACCTAGCATCACCACAAAAGGCTCATTGCCTACAAATGCCTTTGCTTGTAGAACGGCATCTCCAAGCCCTCGTGGATGACTTTGTCGGATGAAGTGGAGACGGATTCCTGTCGTTTCATCAACAAGTTTCAAAAGGTCAGTTTTTCCTTTTGCTTTGAGATTATATTCTAATTCAAAGTTTGAGTCAAAGTGATCCTCAATAGAACGTTTGGATTTGCCAGTGACAACCAAGATATCTTCAATTCCTGACTTTAATGCTTCTTCAACAATGAACTGAATAGTAGGTTTATCAACAATAGGAAGCATTTCTTTGGCAAGGGCTTTAGTTGCTGGTAGAAAACGTGTTCCTAACCCCGCAGCTGGAATGACAGCTTTAGTGACTTTTTTCATAAACAACTCCTTTTATTTTCTATCTATAATTGTATCATATTCTCTAATGTTAATGCCATTCATTTTCAGAACCGAGCTCATTTGACATCACATTAAGAATACTTTCTTTAATATCAACACCTTCATATATAGAACGATAGATAGCAGTAGTAATCGGCATATAAACACCAAGTTCTTGAGCAATTTCATAAGCTACTTTGGTTGTCGAAATTCCTTCAATAACCATTCCCATGTTTCGTTCAATATCTTCTAATTTTTCACCACGGCCAAGTGCATCTCCTGCTTTCCAGTTACGGGAGTGAATAGAAGTTCCTGTAACAATAAGGTCACCAACCCCAGAGAGTCCACTATAGGTCAAGGGATTAGCTCCTAACTTAACTCCTAGACGCGTAATCTCAGCAAGTCCTCGTGTAATGACGGCAGCTTTTGCGTTATCACCATAACCAAGTCCGTGTAAGGCTCCGGCACCAACAGCGATAATATTTTTCAAAGCTCCTGCCGATTCTACACCAATGACGTCAGTATTGGTGTAAAGGCGAAAGTAAGAATTGCTGAATAACTTTTGAATGTATTTTGCAGCTTCTAAATCTTTAGAGGCGGCTGTAATTAGAGTTAGATCACGTACAATAGTCTCTTCAGCATGGCTTGGTCCGGACACAACAACAATCTCACTTCTAAGTTCAGTTGGAATCTCTTCTTCTAAGATAGTAGAAAGTCGTTCATGTGTTCCCGGCTCGAGGCCTTTAGAAGCATGTAAAACAACAACTTTATGGTCAAGTACTTCAGCAACTTGTTTTGCGACTAAACGCATAACTTTTGTGGGCACGACAAATAAGACTGCATCGGCGTCACTGAGTGCTTCTGTCAAATCTAGCGTTGCTTTAATTTTTTCATCAAGAACCACATCTTTAAAATAATGTGTATTTGTATGGCGAGTGTTCAATTCATCAATCTGGGCTGGAATATTTCCCCAAAGACACACATCATGCCCGTTATCATTTAAAACCTGTGCAAGGGCAGTTCCCCAAGAACCTGGACCTAGAATTGCCACCTTTTGTTTTATCATTATTTCTCCTCTCAAAAAAGAGCTCATATAGTCAATCTATTATAACATAAGGTGTGATTATTTGTCTTTGAATATGCGAATTACTAATAGACTTAAATGTGAGAAATGATTATATTCTTTTTAATTATTTGCTAAGCTAATAGTCATAGGTTTGATAAAGGATTTTATAATTCTGCTATCAGTTTTTTTGACATATGATATAATAGAGTAGCTCGAAATACACATGAAAGGGAAGACCATGATAGATTTACAAGAGATTTTGAGTAAAATGAATCCTAATCAAAAGGTTAATTATGATCGTGTCATGCAACAGATGGTTAAAGTATGGGAAAAGGAGGATAAACGTCCGTCAATCCTTGTTCACGTCTGCTGTGCACCTTGCTCTACCTACACTCTAGAGTACTTGAGTCAATATGCGGATATTACAGTATACTTTGCTAATTCAAATATTCATCCTAAAGATGAATATAAACGAAGAGCATATGTGACACAAAAATTTGTTTCTAATTTTAATGAGAAGACTGGGCAAAGTGTTCGCTTCCTTGAAGCACCTTACGAACCAAATGAATTTTTTAGAACAGTTCATGGGTTAGAAGACGAACCTGAGGGTGGTGACCGTTGCCGTGTCTGTTTTGATTACCGCTTAGATAAGACCGCACAAAAAGCAGTTGACCTTGGTTTTGATTATTTTGCTAGTGCACTAACCATAAGTCCACATAAAAATTCGCAAACGATTAACACTGTTGGTATTGATGTGCAAAAACTTTATACAGCAAAATATTTACCTAGTGATTTCAAGAAAAATAATGGCTATCGTCGATCAGTTGAGATGTGTGAAGAGTACGATGTTTATCGTCAATGTTATTGTGGTTGTATTTTCGCAGCAAAAGCTCAAGGTGTTGACCTTGTTCAAACCAAAAAAGATGCGAAAGAATTTATGAGTGAAAAAGATGGGGAAAGAGAATTTCCACAAATTCGTTTTGTCTATCAAGGAAAAGAAATGTAATTTACGAATAGTAAGTAAAAGGAGAAAATATGACAAAAATCCGTGGCTTTGAATTAATTTCTAGTTTTACAGATGAGAATTTATTACCAAAGCGTGAGACAGCTCATGCTGCAGGTTACGACTTGAAGGTAGCCGTGACAACAGAAATCCCAGCTGGTGATATCAAACTAATACCGACAGGTGTAAAGGCCTATATGCAAAATGGCGAGGTTCTTAATCTTTATGATCGCTCATCAAACCCCCGAAAGAAAGGGCTTGTTTTAATCAATTCAGTTGGTGTCATTGATGGTGATTATTATGATAATGAAGCAAATGAAGGTCACATCTTTGCTCAGATGAAAAATATTACAGACGAAATTGTAGTTGTCCAAGCAGGAGAACGGATTGTTCAAGGAGTCTTTATGCCATTTTTAGTTATTGATGGAGATGAAGCTGCAGGCACTCGTACAGGTGGGTTCGGAAGCACTGGGAAATAAATATGGCTAAGAAAAAAACAACTTTTGTTTGTCAAGAATGTGGTTATCAATCACCTAAATATTTAGGACGTTGCCCCAATTGCTCATCATGGTCTTCTTTTGTGGAGGAAGTTGACGTTCAGGAAGTAAAAAATGCTCGTGTTTCTTTGACAGGTGAAAAGAGTAAGCCAATGAAGCTCAAAGATGTCTCTTCCAGTAACTATGCGCGTACAAAAACAGATATGGACGAATTTAATCGCGTTCTTGGTGGAGGAATTGTTCCGGGGAGTCTTGTTCTCATTGGTGGCGATCCTGGTATCGGAAAATCAACATTGCTTTTACAGGTTTCGACACAGCTAGCAGACAAAGGGAAGGTCCTTTATGTTTCTGGAGAAGAGTCGGCTGAGCAGATTAAATTACGGAGTGAGCGACTTGGTGATATAGATAATGAATTCTATATCTATGCTGAGACAAATATGCAGAGTATTCGTGCAGAAATAGAAAAAATTCAACCTGATTTTCTAGTCATTGACTCCATTCAAACGATTATGAGTCCAGAGATATCTAGTATTCAGGGTTCTGTCTCTCAAGTACGTGAAGTGACTGCTGAGCTTATGCAACTGGCTAAGACAAATAATATCGCGACTTTCATTGTAGGACATGTAACAAAAGAAGGAACCCTTGCCGGTCCGAGGATGCTTGAACATATGGTGGATACGGTTCTCTATTTTGAAGGGGAACGTCATCATACCTTTCGTATCTTGCGGGCTGTTAAAAATCGTTTCGGATCAACCAATGAAATTGGGATTTTCGAGATGCAATCAGTTGGACTGGTTGAGGTCGTTAATCCCAGCCAAGTTTTTCTAGAAGAGCGTCTAGATGGCGCCACAGGTTCTGCAGTTGTTGTAACAATGGAGGGTAGTCGTCCGATTTTGGCGGAAGTGCAGTCTCTTGTCACACCAACAGTTTTCGGAAATGCAAAACGCACGACAACAGGATTGGATTTTAACCGTGTTAGTCTGATCATGGCGGTTTTAGAGAAAAGATGTGGACTCTTATTGCAAAATCAAGATGCTTATCTCAAATCAGCTGGCGGTGTAAAGCTTGATGAGCCTGCGATAGACCTTGCCGTTGCTGTTGCTATCACATCTAGTTACAAAGAGAAGCCGACCAATCCACAAGAAGCTTTTATTGGAGAAATTGGACTAACTGGAGAAATTCGAAGAGTCCCTCGCATTGAGCAAAGGATTAACGAAGCCTCAAAACTAGGATTCACCAAAATATACGTTCCCAAAAATTCTCTTCAAGGGATTGAAATTCCAAAAGGAATTGACGTTATTGGTGTTATTACTGTCGGAGAAGTTCTCAAAAAAGTCTTCGGTTGATAAGTTAGTAAATCTAGAATAATATCTGAAAACACATAATCTAGTCAAGCTTTTTCAATGACAAAGGTTATCAAAAGTGATAATATAATTGAAATTAATTTGCTTTGAATTGAGAGTTTGCAGAGATTAAGGAGAAAAACATGTCTTATTTTGAAAGATTTATTGAAGCTAATAGAGCCTATGTTGATTTACATGGGACAGCACATTTACCTATCAAGCCGAAAACAAAAGTTGCTATTGTAACTTGCATGGACTCTAGGCTCCATGTCGCACCCGCACTGGGACTAGCACTTGGGGATGCCCATATTTTGCGGAATGCAGGTGGGCGTGTGACAGAGGATATGATTCGTTCATTAGTCATTTCTGAACAACAATTGGGAACACGTGAAATTGTGGTACTCCACCACACAGACTGTGGTGCACAAACCTTCACGAACGATGAATTTGCAGACCAGCTTCAACGTGATTTAGGTGTTGATGTCCATGGGAAAGATTTTTTGCCCTTTACGGATATTGAAGACAGTGTCCGAGTGGATGTTGCTATCTTAAAAAACTCTCTTTTGATTCCTGAAGACGTTGCCATTTCAGGTGCGATTTATAATGTTGATACAGGTCGTATAACGGAAGTCAAATAAGATAGATATTTTTGTCACTTCAACTAACTCTATAGATAAAAAAAGTAACTAATAGACTAGTTGCTTTTTATATTGTCCGAAAATCAAGTGTTTGAAAAAATAAATGGTAATTTTTAGGTTAGGTATCCATCTAAAGTATTATTTTTAATAATAAATTTGATACAATGAGAATTAATAAAAGATTCAAGAATTTCATTTTGCAAATACTTATTGAAAATCAAGAAATATTTGATTAGTTTGACAAAAAGGAGATAGGAACAGCAACATGGATGGTTTATTTTTTTATTTCAGCCCCTCATTTTTTATAGGACTTTTGGTCTTAATAATTTATCTTATTAATAGTTTTCGAAAGTCTCAAACGAAGAATAAACTGTCTACCAGTGTGGCTTCTATTTTACTGTTTTATTATTTGTTTTTCCTTTTGCAAAATATAGTTGGGATACCCTACATCAGTGATTTAATAAGAATAATCACTTTCGGGGAAAACATATTTAACCCTAATATCCATCTTATTCCATTTGGAGAGGGGATTGATATAGGCTTTGTACTAAATATATTCGTCTTCATTCCGTTTGGTTTGCTGGTTCCCTTCATCAATCCTACTTATAGAAGTATTAAGCGGACAACTTTTCTAACTTTTGTGATGTCATTTATGATTGAAATTAGTCAGCTATTCACCTTGTATAGAGCAACAGATATAAATGATCTTATCGCTAATACTCTTGGGGGAATGTTCGGAATCTTAGTCTTCATCGTAGCAGAGAAAATGTCATGGTCAAAGTCACTCATCCCTCAACCAGAAAATGAGAACACGTCAATTAACATATTACCAATAGTCATATCAATTCTATCCTTTATCATCGTTTTCTTTTCTTAATATAGTATATTAAAGCGCAGTAATCTAAGAGCTTAAGTAGGTTTTTGTCTATTTGAGATTGACAAATTCATGTTTGTACTAATAATTTCTATTTATAGTGACTGCTCGACAATCAAAAAAAATAGCTCTATTTGGATAGCCACTGATAGGCAGTTTACAGACAATTGAAAATAAAAATCTTTAACTACTAAAGCGTTTCAATGCTTGCTTCTCTTGACAGAAGAAAAACAATACGATAAAATAATTGTATCAAAACAATAATACAATAAAATGGAGGGCCTTGAAATGGCAGATAATCGGATGAACTACACAATTGACAGCAACATGCAGTTTCCATTGGTTGAGATTGCTTTAGAGGCTGGGGAATCAGCCTACATCCAACGTGGAAGTATGGTATACCATTCACCAAGTGTCACGCTAAGTACACGTCTTAATGCGCGTGGTTCAGGTTTTGGCAAACTCATGGGTGCCATAGGTCGTTCGGTAACATCTGGAGAGTCTGCTTTTATTACTCAGGCAGTTTCGGATGCAGATGATGGAAAATTAGCACTTGCACCAAATGTTCCGGGCCAAGTTATTGCTCTTCACATAGGTAGTAAGCAGTATCGCCTGAATGATGGTGCTTTTCTTGCGCTTGATGGTTCTGCGCAGTACAAAATGGAACGACAATCAGTAGGTCGAGCATTTTTTGGTGGTCAGGGTGGGTTCTTTGTTATGACAACTGAAGGTGAAGGAACCCTTCTGGCCAATGCTTTTGGGTCAATAAAAAAAATAGACCTTGATGGAGGTAGAATCACTATTGACAACGCCCATGTCGTTGCGTGGAGCAAAGAATTAGATTATGATATTCATCTTGAAAATGGTTTCCTCCAGTCAATTGGGACAGGAGAAGGGATTGTTAATAGCTTTAGTGGTTATGGAGAGATATATGTCCAGAGTCTTAATATTGAAACATTTGCCAGTGTCATAGGAAGTCATATTATTACCGGAGGTGGTGATGGCGGAGGAAAATCTTCTCTACTGAATAATTTTCTCTAATTAGCAAAAATAATCGATAACAGTTTACCTTCCTAAATTGACTAGGATAAAGTAACTTATGGTGGAGGGGTGCGGTCATTTCAATATGTGGTCGGCTCACTTATTAGTTCAAGCATGAAAGAACATTGAAAGAGAAAATCTGGCTTGTAGTGTTTGGAATCGGAGTAGATATTTGTATAGTATAGCTATTCTAAAATGCTTTGCATAAAAATCCTATTAGTAGTCTAAGGAGGGAGTTCCATGGGAGTATCTATATATTTACTAATTTTATTTCTATTAGGTTTAGTTTTGTTAGTTACTGGGATGGTAAAACAGAATAAAAAATTGAAAGTAACAGGTGCAATATGTATTTTGATTCCTTTATTATTTATAGGATTACTTATTTCTCCGTTAAATAAGATGTGAGTTTTTTATCTAAGCATTCAGCTATTTAAGAACGATGGGAAAGTAACCATCTTACGTGGGATTAAAAACTAATAGTCATCTTGAAGTTGTGCAGAGAGCTTGCTAGTGTTAACTATGGCAGATGCTAAGAATGTAGGAACCCGGATAATTATTATTCTGATTACCTATGAGGTTGGCTATCATCTTAAAAAGGATCGATTTTTTTCACTCAATTGTCTAAGGTGTGCTATAATAGAAAAGATCGAATAAATCGAATGAAGATAGGCTAATAACTTGAGAAAAATAGATACATTCTTTAATGTTGAATGATAGATAGATTTGTTTTTCAACAGTTTTTATACCTATTGTATCTTGTACATAGGAGAATAGAATGACTAACAAAATTCGTGTGCGCTACGCACCAAGTCCAACAGGATTACTACATATCGGAAATGCTAGGACTGCTCTTTTTAATTATCTTTATGCACGCCACTATGGTGGAGATTTCATCATCCGCATCGAAGATACTGACCGTAAACGTCATGTAGAAGATGGGGAACGCTCACAGCTTGAAAATCTTAAATGGTTGGGAATTGACTGGGATGAAAGCCCAGAAACTCATGAAAAATATCGTCAGTCTGAACGTTTAGAGACTTACCAAACCTTTATTACTGAACTATTAGAAAAAGGACTAGCTTACAAATCCTATGTGACCGAAGAAGAATTAGCAGTCGAACGGGAACGACAAGAAGCAGCTGGTGAAACACCGCGCTATATTAATGAATTCCTTGGAATGACTGAAGATGAGAAAGCTTCTTATACCGCTGAACGTGAAGCTAAAGGGATTATTCCAACTGTTCGTCTAGCTGTAAATGAGTCTGGTGTCTATAAATGGCATGACATGGTCAAAGGTGATATCGAGTTTGAAGGAGCTAATATTGGTGGTGACTGGGTTATTCAGAAAAAAGATGGTTACCCAACATACAATTTTGCGGTAGTCGTTGATGATCATTTAATGGAAATTTCTCATGTTATTCGTGGTGATGATCATATCGCTAATACGCCAAAACAACTTATGGTTTATGAAGCTTTAGACTGGCGAGCTCCTGAATTTGGTCATATGACTTTGATTATCAATTCAGAAACAGGCAAAAAACTGTCAAAGCGAGATACCAATACCCTACAATTTATTGAAGATTATCGTAAAAAAGGTTATCTGCCTGAAGCAGTCTTTAACTTTATTGCTCTCCTTGGATGGAATCCTGGTGGAGAAAATGAAATTTTTTCTCGTCAAGAATTGATAGAGTTGTTTGATGAAAATCGTCTCAGCAAATCACCAGCAGCTTTTGATCAGAAGAAGTTAGACTGGATGAGCAACGACTATATAAAAAATGCTGATTTAGAAACTATTTTTGAACTGGCAAAACCGTTTTTGGAGTCTGCAAGACGTCTCACCGACAAGGCAGAAAAAATGGTTGAATTATATAAGCCACAAATGAAATCAGTGGATGAAATAGTGCCACTCACAGACCTTTTCTTTGAAGACTTTCCAGAGTTAACAGCTACTGAAAAAGATTTTATGGCTGCAGAGACGGTTCCTATAGTCCTTCATGCTTTTAAAACAAAACTAGAAGCTCTGTCAGATGTTGATTTCAAGTCAGAAAATATTTTCCTCCTTATTAAAGCTGTTCAAAAGGAAACAGGGATTAAAGGGAAAAATCTCTTTATGCCTATTCGAATCGCTGTCTCAGGAGAAATGCACGGACCGGAACTACCAGATACCATCTATCTATTAGGACGTGAAAAATCTATCGAACATATTGAAAATGTATTGAAAACATTATAATTTTTTATAAAATAATTAGAGCGTAGGTTGTTTGCGGATACGCTCTTTTTATTACATACATATAAATTTTAAATAACTATTTTTAGTAGCAATAGTGCACATTTCATTTGTTAATCTAAATGTTTTAAGATGTGACAAAGGTAATTATCAAATACTATTTCTATTTGTATCAAAGGAGAGCTATGAAACAAAAGCAGGCTATATTTTTTGTTCTGGGAATTACTCTAGTGGGTGTCATTTCACGTGTTCCTTTTACGATTATCCCTACCGTCTTAACTGATGTAGCTGATGGTTTGGGGGTTTCTGTTAATTCATTAGGGATATTAACTAGTATTCCTTTGGTTATGTTTTCTCTTTGTTCTTCATTAGCACCTAGATTCGCTGAGAAAATTGGATTAGAGAAACTTTTCGCACTTGTTCTGGGGATTATGGTGCTTGCTTCAATTATGCGTGTTATTAATTTGCCATTCCTCTATTTAGGAACAATGATTTTGGGAGGCTGCATTGCTATGATGAATGTTCTCTTGCCCAGTGTAGTTTTAGCAAATTATCCCAGACGTATCGGTTTACTAACAGCTATTTATACGACATCAATGGGATTAGCATCCGCTTTAGCATCGTCAGTTGCTGTTCCTATAGTCCGAGCAACATCTTGGAAAGGACTGATATTATTTCTGAGTTTGATAATTATGCTTGCTTTTATTGTCTGGCTTCCAAATTCATTTCGTAATCATAAAATGGAAACAAACAAGGAAAAACAAGGTCCCTCACTCTGGAAAAATAAACAAGCTATTGCTTTACTCGTTTTTGGTGGTTTACAGTCTTTGCTTTTTTATACTGGAATGACTTGGTTACCAACTATGGCTAATCAATCAGGATTGTCAGCTGAGATGGCGGGAATTTTAGCTTCAATTTATTCTTTGATTAGTCTACCTTTTTCTATGGTCATTCCTACTTTAGCTACAAAGCTATCAAAATCACATCGAAAGATAATGCTTTCCATGGTCTGTGCTTCAGGCATAATAGGAGCAATCCTTCTTCTTTTTCCAAATAGCTCTTTTTCTTATTGGTTAGTAGTCAATCTTTTGCTCAGTATCACAGTGAGTGCTCTTTTCCCTTATCTTTTAGTCCTTTTTTCGATGAAGTCAGATACTCCTATTCAAACAGCACAACTTTCTGGAATGGTACAGTCAGGAGGCTATCTCTTAGCAGCTTTTGGGCCAGCTCTATTTGGCTTTAGTTTTGACTTTTTTGGTTCATGGGTTGTGGCCACGCTAGCTTTACTTATTTGTTCTATTGTGATGACAATTGCTTTATTTTATACAGAACGTTTTGATAAGATTGAATGATATAGAGGATACCCTAGCAAACTGCTAAGGTATTTTTGAATAAAAAGGATAATATTCAGTATAATGTTATTTTTTTGAAAAAATATTCAAAAAAGTGTTGACAAAGAGTTTTTCAGTATGTATAATTATGCATATAAAGTTGATAATTAATAATCCAATAAGTTAAGAAAAGAGAAAAACCCTATGACGAAAGAAAAAGTTATCCTTGCTTACTCAGGTGGACTTGATACTTCAGTTGCTATTACTTGGTTAAAGAAAGACTACGATGTTGTTGCCGTTTGTATGGATGTCGGTGAAGGTAAAGACCTTGATTTCATCCATGATAAAGCACTAACTGTTGGTGCTATAGAATCATATGTACTTGATGTAAAAGATGAATTTGCAGAAGAATATGTACTTCCTGCTCTTCAAGCACATGCTTATTATGAGCAAAAATATCCTTTAGTCTCAGCTTTGAGCCGTCCAATTATCTCTAAAAAATTAGTTGAAATTGCTCATGAAACAGGGGCTACAGTCATTGCACATGGATGTACAGGTAAAGGAAACGACCAAGTTCGTTTTGAAGTTGCTATTGCGGCACTTGATCCGAATCTAAAAGTGGTTGCTCCAGTCCGTGAATGGAAATGGTCTCGTGAAGAAGAAATCAATTACGCAAAAGAGAACGGGGTTCCTGTTCCTGCAGACCTTGACAATCCTTACTCTGTTGACCAAAATCTTTGGGGACGTGCCAATGAGTGTGGTGTTCTTGAGAATCCTTGGAACGAAGCTCCAGAAGAAGCATTCGGTATCACCAGCTCAGTTGAGGACGCACCAAATACACCAGAATATGTTGAGATTGAATTTAAAGCCGGGAAACCCGTTGCTTTAGATGGTCAAGAAATGAAATTGGCTGATTTAATTCAAAAACTCAATGAAATTGCTGGTAAACATGGTGTTGGACGTATTGACCATGTTGAAAACCGTTTGGTTGGTATCAAATCACGTGAAATCTACGAATGTCCAGGTGCTGTTACGCTATTAACGGCTCACAAGGAAATCGAAGATTTGACTTTGGTTCGTGAAGTGTCTCATTTCAAACCAATTATTGAGAACGAACTCTCAAACCTTATTTATAACGCTCTTTGGTTCAATCCAGCAACTGAAAGTTTAATTGCTTACATTAAGGATACTCAAAAAGTTGTTAATGGTACTGCTAAAGTTAAGCTTTATAAAGGGTCTGCTAAAGTTGTTGCTCGTAAATCACCAAATTCACTTTATGATGAAAACTTGGCAACTTATACATCTGCTGATACATTTGATCAAGATGCTGCAGTTGGCTTCATTAAACTCTGGGGGCTTCCAACAAAAGTAAATGCAGAAGTTGCTAGTCAAAACAAATAAAAAAATGATAAAAAGTTTAAAGAACTATCAGATAATCTCAGTCAGAGAGCTGGATCTGAGACTCTTTTCTTAAACTTACTTAATCGAGAAGGTATTCAGTGAGATGCCTCGAACTTAAATAATGTTGTCCTGTGAGATAACATTTAAGACAGAAGTCCTGAGAGACAATGAAAGCTAGATAATCTAGCTTTTTTATTTGAAAAAATGATATGATATAACAGTGATAGGAGAGTTTTAGGCAAAGAAACTCAAATGTTTGTTGTAAGCATGACGAATGCGCTTGAAACTGTTTTAGAGATAAATCAAGAAAAGAGAGACAACTATGACAACTAATCAAAAGTTATGGGGCGGGCGCTTTGAAGCTGGTCTAGAAAAATGGGTTGAAGAATTTGGAGCTTCTATCTCTTTCGACCAAAAAATGGCTGAATTTGATCTTAAAGGATCGATTGCACATGTGACCATGTTAGGAGAGACAAACATTATAGCCGAAGATGAAGCAGGTGACATCAAGGCTGGGTTAGAAGAACTTCTGGCGGAGTACAAGGCTGGTGAATTGGAGTTTGATATTTCGAATGAAGATATTCATATGAATTTAGAATCACTTTTGACAGAAAAAATCGGTCCAGTTGCTGGGAAATTGCATACTGCACGGTCTCGTAATGATCAAGTGGCGACAGATATGCACTTGTACTTGAAGGCAAAATTAAATGAAGTTATCGGTAAATTAGCAAACCTGCGTGAAACTTTGGTAGATTTGGCTGAGGAACACACTTATACAATCATGCCGGGTTATACACACTTGCAACACGCGCAACCGATTTCTTTTGGGCATCATCTGATGGCTTACTACAATATGTTTACGCGTGATAGCGAACGTTTTGAATTTAATGTTAAGCATGCAGACCTTTCTCCACTGGGCGCAGCAGCTTTAGCGGGAACAACTTTTCCGATTAATCGTGAGTTGACAGCTGAGCTAATGGGATTTACTAAGCCATACACTAACTCACTAGACGCTGTATCTGATCGTGACTTTATTTTAGAATTCCTATCTAATAGCTCTATTCTCATGATGCATATGAGTCGCATCTGTGAAGAACTCATCAGTTGGTGTTCTAATGAGTTTAAATTTGTAACACTCTCGGATACCTTTTCTACGGGATCTTCAATTATGCCACAGAAGAAAAATCCTGATATGGCTGAGCTTATTCGTGGAAAATCTGGTCGTGTTTATGGAAATCTTATCGGGCTTCTTACAGTGATGAAATCATTACCTCTCGCTTACAATAAAGACCTTCAAGAAGATAAAGAAGGTATGTTTGATACGGTGGAAACCATTACTGTAGCTATTGATATACTGTCAGGTATGCTTAGTAGCATGACGGTTAATGATAAACATATGGCAGAATCCACTGAAAAGGATTTCTCCAATGCGACGGAGTTAGCAGATTATCTGGCAACTAAAGGTTTACCTTTCCGACAAGCACATGAAGTTGTCGGTCAATTAGTCCTTGAGTGTACAAAACAGGGAATTTATCTTCAAGATGTCACACTCGAACGCTATCGAGAAATTTCAAGCTTAATTGAAGATGACATCTTTGAAACTTTAGAATCTCATACAGCAGTTAAACGCCGTAACTCTCTTGGTGGAACTGGGTTTGATCAGGTGAAATGGCAAATTCAGTTAGCTAAAAAAGAATTAGATTAAGATGACGATTAAAGCCGTTCCCACTTGGGTTGAGGCTTTTTTACATTTTATGGTATAATGATGATAATTTAGATTGGAGTCAGACGTTGAGGAAAACCTATCGTGTCAAAAAAGATAAAGATTTTCAGGCTATTTTTGATAAAGGACATAGTACAGCTAATCGAAAGTTTGTCATTTATTGTTTAGAAAAAAATCAGAACCATTATCGAGTAGGGATTTCTGTAGGGAAGAGAATTGGCAATGCAGTGTCTAGAAATGCAGTAAAGCGTAAGATTCGTCATGTTCTCATGGACCTTTCCCCAAAATTAACAACACATGATTTCGTCGTGATTGCTCGAAAAGGCATCGAGGAACTGGATTATCATGAGGTAAAGAAAAATTTAATCCATGTTTTAAAACTTGCCAAACTATATCAGGAAGGTTTAGATAGTGAAAAGAAAGATTAGATTAACAGGATTAGGGGTGTTAGGCCTCTTACTTTTGTCGGCATGTGGAACGGGAGATGTGACCGGTTCTTCAAGTAATGTTTGGGAGCAAATTGTTTTTTTCTTCGGAAAGGCGATTCAATGGTTATCCATAGGTGGTAATATTGGAATTGGTATTATTCTTTTTACCATTATTATCCGAGCACTTTTGATGCCACTTTATAATATGCAGATTAAATCTGGTCAAAAGATGCAAGATATACAGCCAGAATTAAAAGCGTTACAAGCGCAGTATCCTGGGAAGGACACAGATAGTCGTATGAAGCTATCGGAGGGGAGCCAAGCTTTATATAAAGAATATGGTGTGAATCCTTATGCTAGTTTAATTCCGCTTGTTATTCAATTGCCGGTTATGATTGCGCTTTTTCAGGCCTTAAGTCGTGTACCGTTTCTGCAAATGGGATCTTTTCTATGGATTGAGTTGTCACAGCCAGATCCTTACTTTATTCTCCCAGTTTTGTCAGCTGTCTTCACTTTCTTATCATCATGGTTGACTAATAAAGCAGCAAAAGAGCAAAATTTTGCCATGACCATGATGACTTATTTGATGCCGGTATTGATTTTCTTTATGGGACTCAGTTTAGCGAGTGGTGTGGTTCTTTATTGGACAATCTCGAATGCATTCCAAGTTTTCCAAGTGCTTTTATTAAATAACCCATTTAAGATAATTGCTGAGCGTTTGCGACTGGAAGACGAAGAAAAAGAACGTGAGATCAAGATCCGTCGTGCCAAGAAAAAAGCACAGAAGAGAAGAAAATAAGGAGAAAAAGATGGTTCAATTCACAGGTAGAACTGTTGAAGAAGCTATTGAAAGAGGGCTGAAAGAGCTAAATCTTTCACGACTTAAAGCTCATATTAGAGTCATTTCTCGTGAGAAGAAGGGCTTTCTAGGTTTTGGTAAAAAACCAGCTCAAGTAGATATTGAAGGAATTGATGAAGCAACAGCTCACAAGGCTGATCAAAAAGCTGTTCAAGGCGTCCCTACGATTATTAATCAACAAAATGACCCCGTCTCATCTAAGCTTGAAGATACTATAGAACTTAAAAACATAACCAGTATCATTAAGAAAATCGAAGAACGGGGAGATACAATTGATGAGATAGTCAAAGAAGCAATTTTTGAAAATAAGAAATCAACACAAACGATTTTGAAAGAGTCTGGGCAAGATGAAGTACTAAAAACACTTGACAGCTCCCAAAATAACTTTAAAAAAAGGGAAGGTGTGTCTTCAGAAGAAAACTCTGAAGGTACGCCCGGGAAAGAATCAAGAGTATCTCAATCTTTTGATGATTTTGTTGCTAATGAGTTTTCAGATGATAAAAATGACTTAAACTCAGCTATTGAAAAAGCGACTCAAGAAGTTACGGACTACGTTCAAAAAATCATATATGAAATGGACATTGATGCAACTATTGACCCTAGCTATAGTCGTCGTCAAATTAATCTTCAGATTGAAACTCAAGATGCTGGTCGTGTGATTGGCTATCATGGAAAAGTCTTGAAGTCCATGCAATTATTGGCTCAAAATTTTCTGCGTGATCGTTACTCAAAGAATTTTTCAGTGGTACTTAATGTTCACGATTATGTAGAACATCGTACAGAAACCCTAATTGAATTCACTCACAAAATTGCTGATCGTGTTCTTGAAACTGGCAAAGACTATGCTATGGATCCTATGAGTAACAATGAGCGTAAAATTGTTCATAAAACGATTACAGGCATTGAAGGAATTGAAAGTTATTCAGAAGGCAATGATCCTAATCGTTATGTTGTGGTTAGTTTAAATCATTAAAATCAAAACTCCGTCTAAAGACGGAGTTTTTGTTCGCCACTTACCCAATGAAAACGACCACTTGGTTAAGAATAGCACATTTGATGTACTTTTTTTGATATTATCAATTCATGGAGGATATAGCATGTTAATTAGAACAAAAAAGCTTACCAAAGTTTACGAAAATAAGAATGTTGTCGATCATTTAGATTTAGAGATTAAAAAAGGACAATTACTAGCTTATATAGGTACAAATGGTGCAGGAAAATCAACAACTATTAAAATGCTCACAGGGTTGTTAAAACCAACATCAGGAGAAATTGACATATCGGATAAACTGAGGATTGGAATGGTTTTTCAAGAGAGCGTTTTAGATGAAGAGTTATCAGTCTTAGACAATCTGAAAAGTCGTATTTATTTGTACAGTAAGCAAGATTTGGATTGGTTAGATAGGCTTATTGAAAAGACGGAATTAGCTGGCTTGCTCAACCAAGCCTACGGCACCTTATCAGGGGGGCAGCGTAGACGAGTAGACATTGTACGTGCTTTACTTAACAAGCCAGACCTTCTTTTCCTAGACGAACCGACAACGGGGCTAGATATTCAAACACGTCAGGCCATTTGGAAACTTTTAAGGCAGATGCAGGCAGAGGAAAATTTAACAATTTTTCTAACAACACATTATTTGGAAGAAGCAGAAAATGCAGACATGACTTATATTATTGATCATGGGAAAATCTTAGCCAAAGGGTCGGCGAAAGATCTTAAAGAGCGTTTCGCTAAGAATTCTCTGATGATAAAAACAGATTTCATTGAAGATTTCAAGGAATATCATCATCAAGTAATTGATAAAACAACGCTTTTGATAGACTCGGTGGAGGTGGAAGAAGTGTTAGATATTTTGTCAGAAAAAAAAGATAAAATTTCAGACTTTGATTATAAAAAAGGTGGTATTAGTTCTGCATTCATCACAATTGTTGGAAGGGATATCGAATAGTAGTCTGAATTTACATCTGAATAGTTTAACTGAAAGTTTAATAGGTTTATCTATTCGGGCACTTTTACTATTTTATAGAAGGAACTAATAGCAATGTTAACAATGACAAAACGCAATTTACAACTTTATTTTTATAACAAAGCCAGTGTCTTTTCGTCTTTATTAGGAGCATTGATTGCTTTCGTACTCTATATTGTTTTTCTTCAGAAAAACATGCTTGATGCTTGGTCATCAGAGGTTAATGCTGAAATTATTCTAGATAATTGGGTGATAGGCGGTACTCTAGCCGTAACGAGTATCACCACCACTTGGACTGGAGTTGCTCGTCTTATTCGTGATAAAGAGACCCATAAATTAGACGATTTCTTACTAACAGATACCTCACGATTCAGACTTTATATGGGATACTTGCTTAGTGCTAGTATCATTGGCTTCATTATGCAAATGGTGATGTTGCTCATCATGGAGATCTATTTTAAATGGCAAGATAACTTAACTTTTGATTTTGACAAGCTGCCACTAATAATTGTTGTTATGATTTTGTCCTCTGTTATGGGAGCAGTCTTAGCACTTTTGGTCGTTCAGTTCGTCTCTTCTGTAGAAGTCAATGAAAGGCTTTCTATTATCATTGGAACTGCTTCAGGCTTTCTTGTAGGGGTCTATATACCTATTGGAACCTTGCCTGATTTTGCTCAAACAGTCGTAAAAGTGACACCAGGAGCGTATGTTTCAGCCTCTTACCGTCAGATTCTGCTATCAGAAAAAATAAGTGACTGGAGTTTGCCACATATCAACGTCAATGAATATCTAGGTATTGGTTTGAAGTGGGGGAAACTAACGACTCTCAATCAGAATATCTTAATAACGAGTCTCATATTAGGGGTTGGAATTTTATTCTTAGGTGGTGTGCTACTTGCACAGAAGTTCCAAAAAAGGTAAGATATGAAAAACGGAATCTGAAAACGAAGGGGTGTAGCTGTGGACTATCAATTTGAAGAAGATAAGGAGTTAGATGAGGGGGAAATTAACGTCTTGGTGCGTAGCTATTCTCTTGAGTCATCAACGCAGCAGTTTTTGGATTATCTATCTAGCTATCAAATAGAAGCACCAGCTATTCTTCCCATAAAAACTCATGATCGCATTGAAATGTTAAAAGTCGCTGATCTTGTTTTGGTGGATGTTGATGATAGAACCTTGATTTTAGAAACAATAAAAGGGCGATTCTTGCTGACAGAGCGTTTGTATAAGTTTAAAGAGCGACTTAATAACCCAGATTTTGTGCAAGTCTCTAAGCATGGACTGATTAATATCAATCATCTGGAGGCTCTGGAAGACAGTTTTTCAGGTAATATGCTAGCTATCTTGACAGGAAAGCGAAAAGCAGATGTCAGTCGTCGGTATTTGAAAAATTTGGAAAAACGCTTGGGCTTGTGAGGGGATGAGATGAGAAAAATAGTCAGATCTTTTTTAATTGGTATCGGTTATGGTAGCATTATTTATATTCTAAGTCTTTATGTTCAAAATGTAGAAATACAGACTCTCTCAAATATTACTAGTGTTGTGTTAATCAGTGGTTTGATAGGCGTTTGCAGCTTAATATTTACAACAGATTTTCTAAATTTCAAATGGCAACTCGTTTTGCATTTCTTTATAGTTTTGAGCCTCATTATTGCCATGAATGTATATAATGGGTTTACAGGGCAATTTTTAACATTTGGCTTTTTAGGAGGGTTTGTTTTAGTTTACTTGGTCGTTTGGTCTCTCATGATATACATCACTCATGAAAAAGTTGAGCGCATCAATAAAAAACTTCAGCAAAGAAAGAAAAATAAATCTTGACAAGTAGTCCTGTTTTGTTATAGAATGTTATAGTATGTTTAGTAACTGATCAAAGAATAGCCGGCTAAACGAATACGAAAATCTATGAGGAGGTATTCATCGTGAAACGTACTTATCAACCAAGTAAAATCCGTCGCCAACGTAAACACGGATTCCGTCACCGTATGTCAACTAAAAACGGACGTCGCGTGCTCGCTAGCCGTCGTCGTAAAGGGCGTAAAGTATTATCAGCATAATTTGTAAGAATACACAGTAAAACCAGTGGTGCTCGAGACCATTGGTTTTTTTGTGGTTTCATGATGGTTCCGCTACCAAAAATGTGTAACATTTCAGTTTTCGACAATCTAAATAATTCAAATTTTGATACAATAGAAATAATACATGAGAGGAGGTGAGCTGGTGGGAAATTCTATTTTAGAAATCATGCAAGGCATCGAAGAAGAGGCAAAACAAGTCTTAGCTGACTTTGATAAACAGATTCAAGAGTTACGTGCAGGTTCAGAGCAGTCCTTAGCCGATATTGCAACTGACTATGATAAAAAAACACAACTCAAAGTGACAGCCTTAGAGGAAGAATCGGCAGAAAAAATCTCTCTTTTGAAAAGCAATTTAGCTGACACTATTGCGAAAAATGATAGCAGTGTGCGGCTAGCTTTATCCCATAAAAAAGATGATTTAGCTCAGCAAATTGTGGGCAAGGTGGTAGAAAAATATGGCAATTAGTCAGATGAAGAAAATTTCTATTATCTTCCCAAAAGAAATTTTAGACTCTT
>CAZPYI010000022.1:0-21059 GCA_964590305.1 uncultured Streptococcus sp. | reverse complement strand
ATCAAGGGTTTTTTACTATATTTTTATTTAATTCCCCAAATTTTACCCCAAATATATTCATTATCTTGATTCTCCAATACAATTATCTTTCTGTAGTTGTTTGAGACATAATTTGTTCTACTTCTTTAAATTCTTTGTCAATACGTTCTGTCATTGTATGACCATAGACTTTTATTAACATTTGAATATCCTTATGTCCTAATATTTTTGCGACAACTCCCATATCAATATTATTATGTAGTAAGTATGAACCATATGTATGTCTCAAACCCTTAGTAGTAATTTCTGGGAAAATATCTAGCTCACCTAGTATTCTCTTTAATGCTTTATTTACGGTTGCAATGGAAGGAATATCATTTTCTAAGCCATAGTGAAAAAATACAAACCTTTCTTTATTTGTTCTTTGTAATTGCTTGTTTATTAAATATTGATCATGCTTTAAGTCTTGAAGTACTTTTATTGTTTTATTATCAATCGGAACGTATCGGATAGATGTTTCATTTTTAGCTTTAGTCCATGCCCAGATACTTGTGTTATATCTTCTATATGTGTGAATATAGTGCTCTTCAAAGTTTACATCTGGGGTGGTTAATCCAATCAATTCCCCATATCTCAATCCTGTTTTCGCAAGGACAAATAAGATATGATTCACAATGGATTCTTCATAGTTTAAATTATTTTCGAGATAATGTACTAAACGTGTGTAATCTTTAACACTATGAATATACTTTTCATCACTAGATTGGCTTTCTTTACCTGCAAATAATTCTACACTTGCTGTAAAATCATCAATAAAAATTTTATCAGCTTGTGCTAATTTAATTGTTTTACGTATTATTGAGTTGATTCTACTTAAATAGTCATATCCTACATTTTCACCGTATATATTCATAATTCTTTGGTATTCTGTAGCTTTAATGTCAACTATAGCTTTATCGCCAAAAAGGCGTTTTATGGTTCGTCCATAAATTTGGTAGTTCTTTTTTGTTACTTTTGAAAGATTTTTCTTTGGTCTAATTCTTAAGTCATACCAAGTTTGAAACCAATCAAAAAGGGAAGTATGCCTATCAAGTGTATAGCCTTGACGTAATTTTTGTTGGATTGCTAGAGCAACATTTTCGGCTTCTCTTTGGGTTTTAAATCCTGACTGGTGTTCAACTGTTTTTCCTTCATTGTCCCTAATTTCAAATGAGAATAATCCGTTCTTTCTATTCTTTCGAACTCGTGGATTAAATTGTGGAATATACATATAACCTCCTATGAAAATTTCACATGTAAGATTTCTTCAACAGCACTAATTGGTACTGCTCCTAATCGTTTATTATTGTAAAATCGGAATCCTTGACTAACCAACATAACTTTTGCCTCATGGATAACTTTTCTTGCGGTACCTTCTTTAAGACCTTGTTTGATAAGATCTTCTTTTGTAATCAATTGTTTTTCCATTTTCAATTATTCCTTTCTTTAAATCACAATAGGGCTAAAAACAGTCCTTTAGCCCTTTATTTTCCTATTACATAAGTAAATTGTTTAGCGGTTTCTTTATCAAAGATTCGAAAAGTGATCACTCCTAGCCCTTGAGCATTCGATTCTGAAATTAGAACTGTGCCATCAGATTTGACTTGTTCGACAAAAACAACATGACCATAAGTTAGGTCTGAGCCAGCTTGTCCTGGACTGAAAGAAATTGCTGAGTGTTCGGTTGGGGTATGCGTGGTTTGATAACCAATTTTATATTGCCAATCACCACCATTTCCCATATATGGGTCAAAGCTAATACCGACTTCTCTTGCGCGGTTATAAACAAACCATGTACATTGTCCCCAAGGATAAGTAGCAGAAGTATAATGAGAAGTGTCAATTACTTTTGTAAGACTATATCCAGAAGGAACACCAGCAGATGTTATCTCTCCACCATCACGTGGTCGGGAGGCAGTACTTTGAGGTGGTTTAGGTGTTCCGCCATGCTCATCTATAAACTTGTCTAGTTTTTCCATAATTTCGGCACGTCGTTTTCCAGAGCCAGAAGTATCTGTAAAATACACTCCACCATCTGTAGAAGGATTAAGTATTCCCTTAGAATTTTTTAAAGCCTTATCATCTTGAATTTTAAAGGTTTCATTCTTATTTTGAATGATAGTAATCTTGGTTAGGGTTACAATTGCCGTTTCATCGTTGTAATTAGTGGCATTGTTTGGATTAGAATCAAATGCCCCATAACCAAACATATTCGCACCTTTTCGAGTAGCAATCCCCGCTGTCCCTAGAGAACTTTCCATCATGGCAATAGCCACTATGGCACGAACATCTAAACCAGAAGATTGTGACCATTTTAGGAGCATTTCTCCATTGATACGTGATTTATCATAACTAACGCCTAGTGTGTCTAAAAAGCCATCTAATTGTTTAGTTGTGATACCATATCTATGTGCCAGTAAGTTATGAGTATAGGCATTGTCAGTTGACCAATGTTCAACATAGGTCATACCATCAACATTAGAGAGTTTAGAGCTTGTGCTACCTCCTAAAGTACCAGCTACAATCATAACCAATAAAAAAGGGAAAAGAATAAAACTTAAAAGACTAAGAATAAGAATTTTTTTCTTCATAACTTCTCCTTAGTCTTTGATATAAGCTGTAAGCATGACTGTTCCAAAGCGCCACCTGATGTTGATAATCAAATGATTTTCTTGTAATAAGTGTTTGGTTATAGATTCTTTTTCTGATTGACTCACAGGAAACAGGAGGAGAAAGTCAATTGATCGTTTCCTTTTCTCATAAGCCTGCCCTACAGCGTTATCTACCATTTGCTGTAGGCTTTGTTTCACAAAGATTCTGATACTCATTTAATGTTCTCCTCTCAGTCGGTCTAATTCTTCCATGATATGATTACGATGGTTAATATTAGTTCGTAACTTTTCATCAGGGGTCATGGTTTTACGATAGTTACGGATAAAGACATTTGAACCTTGGGCTTTATACATACTCTCGTCATCTTTGTAGTTATCTAGTTGTTTCTCAAGTTTATTTATTCGACGTTTCTCTTTCCACGATAAACGATTTCTACGGCGTTCTTCAAATTCTATCTGTTCAGGAGAAGTAATATCTTCTGTGAATACTGTTTGTTGGGTTGAAAATTTTTGCTGGCTATTACTATCTTCCGATTGAATATGTGCTTCTATTTCAGATTCAAAATCAGTATGCTCTCCTTTAGGGGAGAATCCTGTAGTTTGTTTCTCATGATTATCTAGAACGTCAGTAGTTAATACGTCATTAGAAGAAACTTCATCAGGATAAGATGTATCTGTGGTTGGTGGTTGATTTGAAAAGAAACCTTTGATATGCTTTCCAGAGTTCACAACCACCCCAGCGCCTAATCCAGCTCCAGCTAAGAAAAAGCTCCCAGATCTTTGTGCTAAATCAAAGGCATTGCTGGTTTGTTGGGGGATTTGGGTAATGGTATCCTTTCCTTTTTCAACTGATTCCTTAACTTTATAATCAATATCATCTATCATAATACGGGCACGTGCTCCTAGAAGAAGTTCTAGTAGTTCCCCCTTATATTTCCATAGTAGCCAATAAATAACACCTTTAGCTACGACTGAAATCATAAGAGAGAAGAGGAGCTTAAAGGTAGTCAGAGATGGGAATGATTCAATTGCCTTATCAAAACCACCTGTAATCACACCTTCAATCATTTTTTCTAGATAAAGGATAACTAGAGTTAATAGTCCCGTAATAGATGGGAAAGCAAGTCCTCCAAACATAATCTTAAACACACCAAAAAGAATATCTTGCATTCGAGGAATAAAGGATATAAGAAGGGCGATTGGAAAGAGAAGAATCATTATTAGAACCAGAGCCTGTGCAATCACATTTAATAGTTGAATTAAGATTATTGGGACAGCTAAGACAATAGCTTCTACTATTTTAAAGAGTACGTAGAAGAACTTAATAGGGATATAATCTGCAATTGCGGAAACCCATCTGTTTTTCTCCTTATCGTCATTAGCTCCATCTCCCATATTAAGATATTTATATCTATCGGAAGTTGAGACAGCTTTAAACTGACCTGATTCATCAAGACCCCCTAACACTTTGGAATTATCAAAGGTTTCAGTCTTACCTGTTTGTCTATCAATGTACTTTCCATCTTCTCGACCTGTGTTAACAAAAAGATAGGCCTTATAAGAGGTTTCTGCAATATAAGTATCAGCTACAGAGTTACCAACTGTTAGACTTTGATTTTTCCCATAGGAAACTGAAATGGAAGAAATCTTACTGATTGCAGCCTGAGAAATATTATCAATGGTATTAAGCAGATAGAGACCGCCAGATGTTCCTGAAACTGTTCCAAACCAACCTAAACCAAGGAGAATGACTAAAATGACATGAAGGATTTTTCGTGAAAAATTTCCTCTTGATAGAGCAAATTGAAAGAATAGGTAAAAGCCTAATCCTAACAGGAGAAGAAAAGCTAATGAGGTTTGAGCAATACCTCCTGTTGTCGAACCAGTAAACCCCTGCCAGATATCTTTAGCCCCATCATAAACATACTGTTTATAGGTATCGTAAAAATTGATATTTTCTAACAACCGAATTGTTAGTGAAAAAAAGCCAACAAGAAGATTCAAGACGAAAAAGGGGAAATTTACAAAAATTTCATTAACCATTACCCAAATTCCATTAAATGAGCCCCAGCTTGTTTCTTCCATGTAAGATTTCAGAGCAAAAATATCAATACCTTTGAGTTTTTCAAATGCTTCTTGCACAGTATCACCTCCTTATGTAGCGTATTTATTTTCAAGGTTAGAAGAAACAGTTGCCTGCATTGGTTTTAAGAGTGGGTCAATGCCTTTAAAGATGTTATAAACCGAAATCATATTGAGATTACCGTAAACGTCTTTATAGAGACATTGTCCTGAAATCATGTTTTTCAGCCATTCTAGGTTTTCCTCATTAGCTACCAAGCCAACATGTTCCAGAATATCAGGCAATTCATTGTCTTCTCGAAAGGCAAAGAGAGTTCCAAAACCAGTTGTATCATCATCACCTTCTGCGTCATGGACGGATTGAGTGATAAGGCAGAGGACGTTATTATAAAAGCGTCCGACACGGCGCATGGATTGAATAACGGCTCGACCTTCGCTAGACTTCATTAGCACCCAAGCCTCATCAAAAAATTCAATGGTATCTTCATTACGATTCAATTCTCCAAAACGGGTACAGAAAGCTCCAAGAGCAAACATCAGAGCTGTAGAATTGATTTCCTTGTCTTCTGGAGTTACATCTTGCTTATTGTCCTTATTATCAGGAAGAGATAAATCAGCGACCTCTAAGACGGTTATCCGTTTATCATAAGAAAGCCCTTGAACGTTACCATTAGAGAATGCCAATTCCAAAATGGATTTTTCTACAATAGAGGTCAGATAATCTCCAACTTCAAAAATAGTGCTATCTTTACTATTAGTCAGTTCTCTCAGAACATGTTTTAGCCCTACGATTTCTCCTGCCTGACGCTGTGTCACAACCTTATTGATAGCTCGTGAGATAGCAGTCATTTGTTTCATTGAAACTTGAATACGTTTGTTGGAGAAGATAAGGTAGTTGAGCATGTTCTTTGATACAGAAACAGCGTCATCCTTATCTAACATAACAATGGGATCAAGTGTGCCATGATTTGATTTGACCTTACTGTCCAACGTGATAAAGTTAATATTATGAATATGATTCGCTAGTTTTGGATAATGATTAATAAAACTAGGGTTTTGGGCAATGACTTCAAAATGTTTACGAATAGAACGTTTAGGGTCAACATAAAGACATTTAACGTCTTGGAGTGAGGTTAGAAGAAAAATGAGCTCTGCTAGAAAAGATTTCCCTTCTCCAGTTGCACCTGTGATAAGAATATGAGGATTTTTTGTCAGTTTGCCTGAAATACCTTCTTTGTTCCCGACTGTAGCATTAAAGAGTACCATGTTTTTAGAGCCTTCTTGAGCTTTTTCAAGGTTTTCCCAGCGCCCTATCCAGTTATCTACCCGTCCAATATGCCAACCGATACGATTACCCGATGACATGTTGGTAAAAGGCATGAGTTCCGCAAATCCTCTTGGGGTGACATAGTGTACCCATGTTCTAGTCTTATTTTGGAGTGGTTGACTATAAAGTAGGGATTGAAAGAGATAGGGAGAATCATGGCTTGCTTCGCTAACTGCAACATGCATATCTTCAAAGTAACTAAGGATAACCTGACGGCGACGGCGCAGTTGGGACAAACTAGACGCAGAGACAATTAAATAAGCTCCATATTCAATGATTTCTTCTTTACCACCAACCTTTTTCATCATGTCTTTCAGGGACATTGAGCCTAGAATGATTTCATCTTGTTGGACAGTGTCGGTGCTTTCAGCCTCATTCATGATATTACGATAGCGAATGTTGGAGCGACCCATACGTCCTTTTAACGTATTCTTATTAACGAACTCTGCTTTAATACGTAGTTCCACTGGGAAGTTAAAGCGCTGAGCAAATTCTCCTAAATGAAATCCATTAAAGATGACAGGTGTTTTAGCGATTGGTAGAATCGTCACAAAGGAAGAGCCATAGGGACTTTCAAGTTTAAGAAAGCCTCCAGCCATCACTTTTAAGAGTGTATCTGTTATATTGATCAAGGCACGATTAGCAGTCACTTCTTGTTTGAAATGAGGAATATAGCGTAGGTATTGCATACGTTGATAGTAGAAAAGTTCTTCGCTAGTCAAACGTTGGACACGTAGTGTGGATAGGACTTGATAAACTGTTGCTTCACTTGTCAAATAATCTTCATACCAACTATCAGTAATATCTAGTTGAAAGCCTAAACTATTTGCCAGAAGTTCAGACACCTCTGAGAAGCGCTCCAAAGCTAGTTCCTGAACACTTGATGCTTGGTCTTCTTTTAGGAGATTAACTCCAATGAGCCAATCAAACTGATAGGGAATTTCCATTTCAGCAGTTAAACTGGTAATAGATTCTTCTAAGAGTTCCTTTCCTAATTCTTTACTGTCTGGAGCAAGAGCTTTTGAAAAATCTGCCATTTTTTCTTCTAAAAGGTAGTCTTTTGGAATCAGAGACAGCTCAAAGGATTTATTTTTAGATAGCTTTTTAAACAGTTGAGTAGCTGTTAGTTTGTGCTTATTCTTCTTCCCTCTATCGGTAATAGTGATAGGGGTATTGGGTACACGATAGAACGCCATAACCGTTTTATCCGTTTTTAAAGCGAGATTTTCGTGTGTTTTAAGAATTGGATAACTTAGTTTAGTAGTCATTCAGTCTCCTTTATAAGTTGGTTTTTTCAAAGACAATACTTTCATCGTCGTACGTATTTATTCTCTCTCCATGATAAATAGCTTTACGATTGAAGCGAAACTCAATCAAATAACGGATATAGTCAAACAGAAAGATATGCATTTTCTTTCCTTGTGGTTCATATTCCGTATAGAATTTAGCCAGTTTATAAGGAACATACCAATAGAGATACCATGAAATGGAATGAGTCCATTTTCCAAGAGGTATGAGAATTGGGCTTAACACTGTCAGCATGACAATTAATACAAGAGTAAAAACGACAAAAAAGGAAAGTTGCATTGGGGTAGCAAAGTACCACAGGCGCTTCCCTTTTTGAGTTTTAATTTCTTGAATCCAATAAGGAGCATTTATCCCCCTAGCGTAATCATAAAGTGGTTCTTCTTTATCCATAGCTTATAATCCTGTTTCAATTCCAAAAAGACGAAGAAACCATCCTAGAACACTTAGCAGTTGCCGTCCGCCTCCTGTAAGGGAAGCAATGACAGCATAGAAAATGAGAGTAGAGAAAAGTTTTCCCCAAGAACTGTTTTTCCAAGCCATAAGAATGAGTAAGATAGCACCAGCTGTAATAAACCAGAAACCATCTCCTTGTAGCCATGTTTGTAAGTTTGATGAAGTCATATATCTATTCTCCTTTTTTAGTTGTTTGTTTTTGAATAATCAATTGGAATGGTATGTTCCAATTGGGTCACGTAGTAGGATTTTCCTTTCTCAGAAAGAGTTAGAGTAAAGTTTTCTGAATGTGTCGCTCCTGCCACCTCAAAAGTCACTTGTACATAAGCGAAAATACTTTCCAAGTTTTCCTTGTAGTAAGTAAAGTCCAAGGTTTTAAAGGTTGAGTTTTCTAGCACAAGTACACCGTCTGCCACCAAATCCAAATTATCTTGGTCTGTGGTGTAATTGGTGAAAAAGAGTTCTAAGAACTTGTCCAGCTTACCTTTGGCTTTGCTTGCAATCTGGTCATCATTTCCCAAGTTCAGCGAAGTCTCCACCTTGCCAGCTTGATTATTTGTCAAGGTTGAAAACCAAGGGAGACCAGAAACATAGTAACCCTCATCAGTTTTAGCATAAGGAATATTAAAAGCCGTGCTAAGTTTTTTCTCAACTGTCTTATCTCCTTCTTTGACTTTCTGTTTATAATGTACCTCATAGGTTGCTATGTTATCTTTGACTTGTAACAAACGTGACCATTCCAGCTCACTAGGTGTCCTCGTTTGACCTTGAGATAAAATATCGGGTTCAATCACATAGAAAGTTAAAAGTTTTTCAGCCTGTACTTCTTGACCATCTGTATCTTCTGGGATGGTGAAGTAGTACGAAACAAATTCACTAAGGTAATACTGCAAACGATTATCAATTGTAGTAGTTGTAGATGTAGTAGCTGTATTCTTGGGAGTATTTAATAAAGATTTTTCGAGATTCGTGACTTTATTAGATAGAGTCATAGCACGAATGCCACCTAAGAGCCCGACAAACAAAATAAGAGCTAATCCAAACATGACCGCAAGATTGACAGTCTTTGCGTTAGCTTTGATGAGTTTTGGCCTTCCTTTTTGTTTAGGACGTTTGGTAAATTGTCCTAGAAAGCCTTTGAATTGATCAAAATATTTGAGTTTTAGCATATCGTCTCTTTCTATTGGTTAGCAAGTTCAATCAATTTATTCCCTTTGGCATAAAGTTGCTTGTGAAGTTTGTTAATTTCAGAATTGACATAGTAGTAACCTGAAAGTTCTTTACGAATGGGTTCAATAAAGCCTGCGCTTAATTGTTGAGCTTCTTCTGTTTTAAGTAAACTATTCAATTCTCCTGCTTTTGTCCATGATTCCTTATCGTTATGTGCTTTCATCAGTTCTCCAAGTTCCATTGAAATAACTTTGATTTTCTTTTCAATTGGTGATGGTGTAGCCATTTGTATTACCTCCATAAATTCAGTTTGTTTTTCTAAAATCACTTGTCTAAATAGTGTGACAAGTTGTGTTGTCATGTTTCGGTTAAAGTCTGAGACTTGTCCGTTTAAGGTAAAATAAGCGTGTTGGTAATGGGGGGGATAATTATCGTCATTATATTTCCGAGCAAAAGCGTCTAAAAAGTAGTCCTTTTCTTTCATCAGAACAATATACAAATTCCAGAACTCATTTTTATCAGGAAAGCAGGTAATTCCTTCATACAGTTTCTGAATAGGTCTCATTCATCTTCTACCAAGTCGTTATAACCGAGGGCTCGAAAAATAAAATCATTATCAAACCAGAGCCAGTCGTTAATCTGAACTTGTGTTGGAGTTGTTCCTGAGAATATCTCTTCGCACAGGTTAGTCAGTTCATCAATGTTACCCCGTTCACGAACAGTAGCCAGTGTCCGTGAACCACCAGACCAAGCTTGAAATTGGTCAATACTGTTTAATTCAACTTTGTATTCCATTGTGTCCTCCTTAAATCACGAGTTGTGCATAGTTCGTCATAACCAATAACTCAGCAACCCACTTGACATTTTGGGTCATGTCTTTTAGTGGTCTTGTTGTCAGTTCATCAAAAAAAGGCTGTCTCGCTTCTTGACGTGCAACCTTCTTTATTGTATTTTCTCTATGGTCATCATCATTAAATTTTTTATCTTTGAATTGTTCCACATACTTTAATTCCACATCTTTCTTGGGTTGAATATAAAGTAATCCCCAGTAATCAACTAAATCTTTCACTAGGTTAACATCATAGAAAGAAAGATGGTAGCTTTCGTAGGCTTGCGGAAAAGTTTTGGTTTGGATAGGGCGATTGAATTTTTCAGGAATATTGATGGGGTTATATCTGTCCAATAACATAGTCAAATGCCACTCCGTTTCGTTCACAAATTTCTTCTGCTAGTTTGGTATGATTATTGCTCAAATAAGCTTCTGAAATAATCTCGGAGAGTTCATCGGTCTGATAAACCATGTCCGCAATTTTCATCAATTTCAAAGCACTTGAAACCTGTTTTGTGACCCAGTGCTTGGTTTTAGCATAGTCAATTTGACGAGGACGAGTGACGAATTTAAACCCCTCTTGAGTTCCCAGCAAATCGTCCCATGCATTATCGTAATGTCCTTGCCAATCTTTAACCTCAAAATAGTTGTTTAGAATTCTAGCCCCAATTCTGGTTAAATCATTTTCCATAGTGTACCATTCTTTGAGAACATCAAAAGCCTTAGTGTCATGAAGTTCAATCTCATAGCGATTTTTGTAATTATAAACCTCACGAATATAAGCGACAGAGACATCTTTCAAAAGTGCTTGTTCATAATCTTTTTGATAAAATCGAATCATCAAACTAGATTGCCGACTGCCAAAATTCAATGTTAAACCTTGATTGACAAAGCGATTTTCTACTTTCTTTAGTCCCTCAATAGCTGTAAACGTGCGTATCTTTTTCATAATGATTTTATTGTCAAAAATACGGGCTTTAATATCAAAAAGGTCAAGATTACCTGATTTTTTATAGAGTTCGTCAAGTGCAATATCAAAACGAGGAAAAGCTAAGTAGTCTTCCAATGGTCTATCCTTACGTTCCCTCTCTGCAAAAAGAAAGACATCATGTAAAAAGGAAAACCAATCCCGACCTTGTTTGAGAAGAATAAGCTCTAGTTCTCGACAGCCACCACCTGTTAGATCAATGAGTGTTCCTGACTCTGCTTTCTTTTCGTTGTTGGAGTATAGAACACGGATAGAGCCATAGGTGACCATGTGAGAATAACTATAAAGACTTTTTTCTTCTAGAAAAAAATCATTAGGCTTGAGTTTTAAGACCTGCTCAATGACAGCTTTAAAATCTAGTGTCTTAAATCGGACTTTTAACCAGTCCACGGTACTTTCTAGCTTAGTTTCTGATTTACGATTGAGAAAGTGTGCTAATGTATCTTCAAATTCTTTGGTAATATTTCGTTGCCCTTGTTCAATATTACGATAATTGAAATAGCTATAACCGATAATAGCAGCCATCTTCTTTTGGGTAAAACCTAAGTCAAGACGTATTCGCTTTAGTTCAGCATTCGTTAGCAATTCTTGTCCTCCTTTTTTCTTTTTGTGTTTCTACTAGCCAAGTTAAGCAAATGGGATTAGAACAGACTTTTTTAGGCTTGTGTTAGTTTTAACCCCCCTATTAGTATCGGGAGGTTAAGCCCTTCTGGGGCGTGCCTACGGCACACCCCAAAACGCCCGCTTGTCAGCTCGGTCGGGCAGGTCGGACGGGCTACGCCCTGACCTTGACCTTCGTGCCTACACTGGCTTAGCAGGTGTTTCAAAATGGTTAAGGACGATTTGTTTATAAGACAAGTCAGACTCCTCCTTTTCAATTAGTAACTTCTCAAGTAATGCCACGTCAGCCTTACCAAGCACAATGCGATTATCTACCCTTGTAAAAGCATAGTTCTGTTCTTCTATGTATTTCACAAGGTTTCTCAATGTTGATACGGGTGTTCCACTTTGTTTGGCAAAGTCATTGAGTGGTAGATATTCAGAAGAGCTTTCATCTTTGTTCTCGGTTTTTGGTGAGTTTTTCTGTTTTTCTGCTAATGGGTCTTTTAATATTGGCAGTTTCTTAAACTCATCAAAGAAAGAAAAGCCTTCATCTAGTGGTACAAGTGGGGAATAAAATTCTCTAGCAATTTCTCCACCGTTGGAAACATAACCACGCCCGAAGATTTCTTGACCATCAATTTCATCAATTTTTTTGAACAGTTTATTAGCGTTAGCGTCTCCAAACATCATCTTATAGCCGACATCTTCCAAATGACCAACAGAAATTCGTTTCATAAATTGATCACGTAGAGACGTTTTAAGATATTCTCCATCAGGACGTTGCATAGCAGAGATAATATAGATACCAGATTGGCGCCCTTTCAGAATGAGCTCCGTTAGATATTCAATAAAAGCAGAAGCAGATTGGTAATCTCGTTCTAGTTTAGCAGCCAAAGCGGCTAACTCATCAATGATAATAAAGCGAGGTTTCAGACCATAGGCAGAATATTTCTTCCCCGCTTGGTAGTCTTGGTGACTGGTCATGTAATCGAAGCGTCTATTCATTTCGTGCTCGGCGTTTTTAAGACAATTCAACATATCTTCTTTTTCCCAGAAAACCCTACCTTTAAAGACAGGAATGTCTTTTAAGCCGACAAAATCAGACCGCTTTGGATCAAGGATTTCAACATAACCAATTTGCGCTAAAATCCAAACCAGAATCATAATGAGAATGGTCTTACCACCGCCAGTTCCTCCACCAATCAGCAGGTGTGGCTGTTTATCAAAATCCCAGTAAACATCTTTCATCAGGCGGATTCCTTTATCTGTCATTTTGACATCAAAGATGGACAAGCGTCCTGAAAATTGGTCAATGGCAATAGTGTAAGAGACATAACCATTAGTAAATTGCTTGTTCATGAAATCTCCATCAAACATGATTTCTAAGGGCTTTTCAAGGGCAATAAAACGTTCTTGGAATCGGCTACCTTGTAATTGAAAGCTGACTGTTATACTAAAATGGTCACGTTTGACATAGACTTTAGGCAGACGAAAGCGTTCAATGATACGATTATCGGTCTTGATTTTTTTAACCTTAACCAGATTGTTTTCCAATAGAAAATGTGACACAATTCGTAAGCTATCCAGACGATTGAAAAAGAGTAGTTTCTGATAACAAAGGGCTTGTAGGATAAGGAGTAGAAGTGCTATTCCTAAGAGACTTCCTCCTATCCCAACACCATAAGATATAGGATTGGCTTTTAGTTCTAGTTGATGGGTATAGGTAAAATAACCAGTACCTAACAAAAAAGGGAAAAAGGTTAACAGAAAGGTAAGACGCTTGATTTGTTCATGGTATTTCTGAACACGAATACCTCTATAGGTGAACAGCTTCATGACTTATTATCCTTCTTTTTTAGGTTCTTGTTTTTGAGTTGCTAGGATAATATCTGTTGCACGGATTTTAACACCACTAGTAATCACACGTCGGTTGTTAATAATTTCTGAATTTGACCAGAAGCGAGCAGTAGGAGCGACCAAGACGACTTCATCATTGTAGTTCTTTTCAGGTGTCATTTGAGCTACTTTAGCTTCTGGTGGCACGGTTACAGTAATATCTCCATTAACAGCAGATGAATAAAGTTTAACATCAACATGATCAATATCTGTTGTTTCACGACGTTTTTCCTCTCCTGTGCCTTCTTCGACATAGTCTTCCCAGCGCATAAAAGGAAGGGATTCAAGGAAGTTAAGAGTTCCAAGGGTTTTATTGGTGTCAAAACTTTCAATAACTTTATCAGTAGCAAATTTTACAGTCATAGTAATTCTCCTTTAAAATATGATGATTTATTTTGTCTTTATAGTGCGCATTTCTTCGGCAACAATTACATTTTCATGTTTGCGTTTGCCTCCAAAACGGAAACTTCGATACTCAATAGCGATACCACGAGGGAAGACAATTTTTTGGCGTCCTTCTGGTACATCAGACATATTAAAACCTTCCACAATCAAGAAGGCAGAAGGTTCTTTACGGCTTGAAATTTCAAAAACACGATAAGAAACAGGGTTATAGTCATTAGCTCGGAATTCCTCCATACCAGATACAAAAACTTCATTTCCTAAGACCTCATTTTGGTCAACAAATACTTTAGTAATTTCCATGTATGTTACCTCATTTTCATTTTGTTTAGACCTTTTTTTGACATATCTAGGTCAAGATATATTTATCATGTTTGTATTACCGATTGGGAGCTCTAGCTTTTGTCATTTTCCCCTCCTTAAATGCCTAGATAGGCTTTTTTTACTTTTCGTTGGAAGTTGTTTTTACAATCCATCAGTTTTTTAGCGAATTGATCATGAGTATCATGGCGTAAAAAAAGACTGTCCATTTCTTTAAGACAGCCTCTGTAGTATTCCTCACATTGTGATGAATTGTGACGGTAAATCCTAAGTGAGAAAAGAAATTTCTCGTAAATCCGTTGAAATCGTTCTTCAAAATAGGTCATGATGATTCTCCTTTCATGATATAAGCACGTTTCATTTTGTATATATAGTAGTCTCTCCACTGTGCCAGTTGATAGGTTGGAAGTTCCAACTTTTTATAATTTAGGTAGGCTTGTTCTACTTTTTCAAGCATTTGTTTTAATAATAATTTCCTAAGATGCTCATCACGATAAATGGTCAAAGAAAAAACAAAGTTCTAATATAATCGATGAAAAATTTGTTCATAATAGGTCATTGTGTCTCCTCGCTTTCCATTAGATATTGTCTGTTATAACGGACACACTGATTCATCAGCTTAGAGGAGTAGAAAACAAAAAAGACAGTTCTTTATGAACTGTCTTTACATCTTAAACAAATCCGCATGACTGCCTGTATCAGCTAGGGTTAAGGTCAAAATATCATCTTCAATTAGATAAATTAAGAGCCAGTCAGGCTTGATATGACACTCCCTAAAGCCAACAAAATTTCCTTTAAGTTCATGGTCACGGTATTTTTCTTCTAATGTTTGTCCTAAGCGGAGCTTTTCTATTACTTCATCAAGAAGTGAAATATCTAAGCCACGTTTTTTAATCCGTTTATAGCTTTTTTTGAAAGCTGAGGTAAACTTGACTTGATACATTTAAGCTTCCAAGGCTTTCTTTAAATCTGTTAAATTATCATAGGAAACAACTGTTTCGTCACGAGAAATCTGTTTGGCTTCTGAGATAGCTTCCAGAGTTTTTTGACTATATTTTGGAACTTCTATAGTAAATGGAATTCCGCCACGTAATACACATTGACGAAGAAAAATATTAACCGCACTGGACATATCCATTCCCAAATCATTAAATAATGAAGTTGCTTGGGTTTTTACAGTTTCATCAATCCGAATTTGTGTTGGTATAGTTGCCATAAACGCCACCGCCTTTCATTATTTATTTTAATACATATGGTTTACATTGTCAATCATATGTATTTGTTTAGAGGTTTTCTACTCTCCTAAACAGATGATTCCTGCTTAAAAGAGTAGAAAATGGCAAAATATCTAAATTTACTCTCAACGAGAACCTTTCAGTTGAATAACGTTACTAAACCTATCTTCATCGCTAATCGTTTTTTTATATTTATCAAAAAATTGTGGCTGAACTGACAACAGATGAGCTAAGAAGCGACTATCAACCTTTAAAGCACTAGATAGACTCTCCAACGTCAAGATATTTAACAAAATCGTGTTTAACATGCTTCTGACTTTAGATGGTCTTTTCACAATGATTTTGTCGTCGAGTTTTTCAAATGTTTTATAATTATTTTTGTTAATCAATCTGTAAAAATATCCGTGTTGTGAAGGGCTAACTAACCCCAACTTAAAGGCACGGTATTCCAGTGCTTGTATGGAAACAGTATATTTTCGTTTTAAATCAATATAGTTATCGGGATTGCTTACCCGTTTTCCAACAAGATTAGTCATGTCTTGAATAAAAGTTTCTCTTGGCAGTAAAAGGTAAGAAGCAAAGTTATTAGCTTCTGATTCCTTCTCTAAAAACTCATCTCTAGACAAGGTGCTAAAATCAATATTTCTATGTAGGAGAAGGTGTCCCAATTCGTGAGCCAAATCAAAATTTCGTCTTACAGCAGTCTTTCCAGTTCCTAAAATAATAAATGGTCTATTCGTGTTAGACCATATACTATAGGCATCTTCATTGTTGGCCATTGTTCTTTCAAAAATATAAATACCAGATTTTTCCAATTGATAGAGAAGGTCACTATTATCATCAGAAATACCTAGAAACTCTTTAGTAAATAGTGCCAATTCCTCTAGATTAGTTTTGTCTGGTTCTTTCTGAGAAATAGTTTTTACTAAATCTAAAATTTTTTGATTAGGAATCATCACCATGCTTTCAAGATATACGGTAAGAGAATCCAATGCATTTAGATACGCTTCTTGTATATCTGTGGCTTTTCGTGTGTTCTCTGCCTCATTTCTGAAAGCTACGGATGTCATGTCAAAATTTGAGTTGAAACTTACTTGTGAAAAATAGTCTGAACGTACTCCAAATAAATTGGTCATTTTAAGTCTGACTGATGTTTTAGGAGAGATTTCATTTTTTTCAAATTGCCAAACTGCTTGCTCAGTTATATCTAATTTAGTCGCCAACTCCTTTCTTGTCATGCCATATAAAAGGCGTAATTGTTTTAATCTATCACCGTTAAACACGAGTGAATCCCCCTTTACGTTTTATTTTTTCACTTACTTTTCTTTATTTCGACCACTCCTTCGTCAAAGTTTTCCATGTCCTCATCCTTTTCTTGAGGAGAAGTAGTATTGATAGGGGTTTGACTATTGTTACTATTAAATTGATTTGTTTGAATGTATTTTGTTAAGTCTTGCGCTAATCGTAGGTCGTTTGAAACGGGATTAGGGAATGTCAGCTCAATACTTGTTATCTCTTCGCCAGATGTTTTATAAGTCATAACAAAAAAGAAATCGACATCCTCATGAGCAACTTCATCTGGGATTAACAAGATTTCAGAATTGCTTTCTTCTTCAAAAAGAGGAAGCGGAATCTCAAATAAACCTTCAACAGGCTCTTTGCTTTGACGAATTGTTTTTCGGTTAATTCCCAAATAATTTTCAAAATATTTTTTATCATCATCCTCAGAAAGATTGTCATCACTATTGGACTTAGGAAAGGCTCTTTTTAATGCCTTGTCAGATTTAATGACAAATAAGAATCGACCAAAAGGTGTTTCGCAAACATACTCACCGTAGTCCCAATTATATCCAGCTTTTTTAATACTGTAATTTTGAATAAAGCTGATTTTTTGATTCACAAAAGTTTTGATAAGACGACTATCAATTTTATTTCCTCGTCCATTTTTAGCAGCAGAGTAAATCGGCTCTGTTTTTTCTTTTAATTTCATTTCTTCGCAAAACTCTTCATTTCCTTTAAGGAGAGCGTCAACTACTTGCTGACACTGTTCTTCTGATAGAATAGTTTGTTGGATCATTTCATCACCTCGGAATGTAATTTTCTTTATTATATCATATTTTAAAAGAAAATTACAATTACAAAGTAAAAAATTAAAGTTTATTGCTGGAAATGAATTTGTTTTTCAATTTTCTACTCTTCTAAACAGGAAGTCCTGTTTAGGGTGTGCTCTTATCGTCGCACACTCATTGTTGTTATCACCATCCTATAGCTGTACTAGGATAATCTCTGTTATTTTTATCCCTCTCACTTCACTATAGCCACGATTAACCGCCTATGCTTACACCAGCAGAACGTATCTTACCTGTCAGTATTTCCGACGCTATCAGCGCCAGCAGTTCCCCTTTGTTATTCGGTCAAAAAGGGCAAAAAGCCGAGTGCGTGAGATAACATCATTATATTATTGTTCATCTGCTCCAACCTCCTTGACTTTTTGTGATAAAACCGTTACAATAATAATTGCTAAATGATTATTGTGTGTTGGTCAGCTAAGCTTGAGTGAGGTTGTCTGATGCACTTTTTTATTAATATTTCAAAGGACAGATTTTGAATTTACTACCTTATCCAACTTATTTGCATGTTTTTGTATTTCAATGTATAAGTCAGAAGTAGTAAATTACAGATATAGTCGATTGACTATACATGTATTATATAGTCATTTGACAATATTGTCAAGGGTTTTCTATCAAAAAATAAAAAAATTTTCAAGAGGTACAAAAATGTTTCCTGAACGCTTAAAAGCTCTGCGTTTAGAGGCGAATCTAACGCAAAGTGACGTTGCCAAAAGCCTAAATATATCCCAGCCTTCATATGCACAATGGGAAAATGGAAGACGAAAACCATCTTCTGAAACGCTGGAAAAATTTTCAAAATTTTACAATGTTTCTACAGACTATCTTTTAGGGAATTCTGACTATAAAAATTCTGATGAAATTGATTTATCAACCTTTGAAATTCTGTATCGGAAGACCTCTAAGAATTTATCTGATGAGGATAAAAAAATATTAGAAGAGGATTTGAAAGAATTTCTTTTAGAACGGGAGAAGGCTATTAAAGCTATACAGAGCAAGGAGTAGTGCCTATTGTAAAGAATTTACTTTAATGTCTGGAATCAGATAAAACAATTGTTGTATCCATTTATGAAATTGCATAATGTCCATCCACTATATTATACGTTTCAAAATTACTTAGATTATGAAATCCAAAAGCGTAATATTTTGGTTATGCCACACCATATAAGAGTCGATGTGGCAGGGTTTAATATCAATGATGATGTTTTAACAATTGCTTACCAAGAGAAAGACCCAATAACTCGTCAGAATTTTACAATATGCCATGAATTATCGCATATTTTATTGAATCATAGCGGACGAGTATTTACAGATTTTCTTGATAATTCTTTGCAAGAGAGAGAGGCTAATTTTTGTTCGGCATTTATCCTCATGCCTGATATTGTTCTATTAACGAAAATATTTTATCAAGAGAAAACTTTTCAGGAAATAGAACGAGAACTGCAGGTTTCTAATCAAGCTTTAAAATTACGATTAGTTGACTTTCTTGATTTTACATTAGAGATGAATCGCATATATGCTTATCAAATTGTAGAAGATTATTTGATACGAAATGATAAACATATTTTGAGGTACTTTGAGCAAGTAAAGGATTTTATTGTCTCTGATTTCAATGATTTTGAACCTACTCCGATTGAAAAGTTGGGTGAACTTCTTCAAGAAAAAGACTTTATCACTGATCTAGATTTTCCAGACCTAGCAGATGAAAATGTTATTAAACAAGTACATCAAGTATTTCCAAATATTAGAAGTTGGGTAATCTATGATAAGGGAAAAACGATTTCTTACATCTGGAAGCCTGAACTTTTAACGGAAGAAGAAGCCCAAAGAAAAGCCAACCTTTTGTTGATCACTAAAAAATGACTTAGAGATAATCTCTAGGTCATTTTAATTATTTAGGGCTTCTTTGTAAGCTTCACTATCTTTTTTATAAGCGATATCTGCGTTACCACTTGTTAAAAAATCTCCAGTATCATATTCTAAAGTACCATCTTCTTTCAAATTATACGTAACGACAAACTCACGACCGTTAGCAGAAAAAGTAAAGGTTTGATTGTCTGTATCAATATCTGTTATAGCGTGAGTTCCTTCTTCGTAGAACCTACCTCCAGACCCATCAAATTCTAATATGAGTTCAGCCTCGCCGTCATAAATATCGTAGTATTTCCCATCAAGACTATTCTGATTTGAACATGCAACTAAGAAAATTGTTGCAACTCCCAGTAGTATTAAGCTAAAAATTCTTTTCATTTTGCTAACCTCTTTTAACGATAATATTATTTTATCAGAAAAATATTACAAAATTGATTCAAAAAAACAAGAAGAGAATTATTTACGCATTTACACAATTACAATTTTATACTAAACCTAAAAAATTAGAAGATTCCTACAGTAAGTATATTTTGTTAGTGTAATTAATAAACAATTCTCTTTTGTTTTATTAAATATCCTCAGTTAATACTATAAATTAAAAAAGTAATTCTAAGGTTGGGTTAATCATTCAATAATAAATTCATTTTCTCTTATGCCGTAAAGTCTATCACCTGTGTCGCCATTATATGGGAGTAAATATCCATCTTCTCTTATTCCATCTGCTAAATTTACAAGGAAAATATTCACATTTGGATATTTTGATAATATTGTTTCAATACCTTCTGCACATCCAAACATGGACATGGTAACTATATTAGAGTCATCAACACCTAATTCAATCAATCTATCGATAGTTTGAATCATACTTCCACCTGTAGCTAATGCAGGGTCTGTAATAATTATTTTTTTCGAAGCTATTTTTTTCACATTCTTAAATTCATCCCATGCTACAAATGGTTTGAGTGTTTTTAAGTTTCTTCTCATACTGATTTGTTCTACTTCAGCTTCCTTCAAATGTTTGGAAACATGGTCTTCTAAGAGATTGTATTTCTTGCATCCAGAACCTAAGACTTTAAAAATCATTTGAGACATGTTAATATCCTCCTAAAAAATAAAATTTTGCAATAGATTAAAGAGATAACCGATTAATATAATACCGATTGTACAGATAGTGATAAATGTCATCAGGAGACGATGTTTTATTTGAGGAAAACTGGAATAATGAGGCCATTGATTTGAAAACACGCTGCATTATTACTGTGACAGCCTTGATGAGTTCAGGTATTACCGATTCCTCTCTGAACTATCATTTGGAAAATGCCAAGAAAAATGGTGTTACTAAGGAAGAAATCTCTGCTATCATTACCCATATTGCTTTTTATGTTGGTTGTCCATGTAGACTTGTATGATCAAAAAGATAAAATTCCATTTGATAAATTGGTATCTTTCTTTACTGAGAATTTACAGTGGTCGTGGGAGATAGCGGAGCTTTTGCATTTTTGAGTTGAAGTATTATTGAAAAACATTTAGTAACTATCCGAATGGCGTATGAAGACAATCGTAAGCGATTTATTACAAGTTGCTTGTGATTGTTTTTTTATTTGACATAGTTGAAATTGAGTAGTATACTAACCTTGAAAACAAATCAAAAATATTTGATATGAGGTGATTCTAATTAAAAATTTTGCTAGAGATGCTCAAATTTTTAAAGCATTAGCTGATGAAAAGCGTCTGTTCATTCTAGATTTTTTAAAGAATGGTGAGAAGTGTGCCTGTGTGTTAACCGATGAGTTGGGAATTGCACAGTCTGCCTT